>CAZOXN010000537.1:0-2704 GCA_964583655.1 uncultured Desulfarculaceae bacterium
GTCTTTCAGACCATGTTGGCCGTGGGGAGACAGTATTCGGACCAGAAGCTCACCAAGGGGGACATCTCGCCCTTGATGAGATTGAAGTACGGGATCGCCTGGTTGACCCTGCTGCGTAGCCTTCAGAAGCAGCTCGGATTGAGGAGGACCCGCGTGGCCATAAGCGGTGCCGCCCCCATCGCCCCAGAGGTGCTCAAGTATTTCCATTGCCTCGGGGTGGAGGTCCTGGAAGGGTACGGCCTCACCGAACAGACAGGGGTAGCCTGCATCAACATGCCGGGGCAGCTCAAGTACGGGACCGTTGGCCCCCCCATCCCAGGTGTGGAGCTGAGGATAGCGGATGACGGTGAGGTCCTCATCAAGTGCGGCCACGTGTTCGAGGGGTATTTCAAGGACCCGCAGGCCACGGAACGCGTCAAGGAGGAGGGATGGCTCTACTCCGGGGACGTGGGGGAGATCGACGAGGCAGGGAGGCTCAAGATCACGGATCGGAAGAAGGAGATCATCATCACGGCCGGCGGTAAAAACATCGCCCCATCCGAGATCGAGAATCGCCTCAAGTGCAGCCCGTACATCAACGAGGCCATCGTGGTGGGAGACCAGCGCAAGTACCTGGCGGCCCTGATCCAGATAGACTACGAGAACGTCTCCAAGTGGGCCCAGGAACGGAGAATCGCTTATACGACCTTCAAGAGCCTGGCCCAGCACCCTGAGGTCTACGAGCTGATCCGCAACGAGGTGGAGCAGGCCAACAAGGACTTCGCCCAGGTCGAGACCATCAAGAAGTTCAGGCTCCTGGAGAAGGAGCTGGATCACGACGACGAAGAGATAACAGCCACCTTGAAGGTGCGTCGCAAGGCCATAAACAAGAAGTTCGGTGACCTGATAGAGGCCCTGTACAGGGAGGGCTGAGGGCTTCTCTGCGCCTTTGCAAGGCTCCGGGGCGATGGGGCCTCGAGAGGGGACTTCATGGACGCGATGCAAGTGCGATTCCTGGCAATGGTGATCGTCAACGGCCTGGCGGTAGGGGCCATCTATGCCCTCATCGCCCTGGGTTTCGTTCTCATCTTCAAGGCCACGGACATCTTCAACTTCGCCCAGGGCGAGATCATGATGTTCGGGGCCTACATGTCCATGCTCGTGAGCAACGTCCTCATGGGCCCCCTGGGGCTGGTGCCGGCATTTGTCTTGGCTGCTGTCGCCTCTGCCTTGGCAACAGCCGTGCTGGCGTCTCTTTGCGAGATGGCCATAGTGAGGCCCATGTTGGGAAAACCTGTACTCTCCATCATCATGATCACCCTGGGGCTCTCCTTCGTCCTGAGAGGGGGTGTCGAGTTCGCCTGGGGCCCTTTGGAGATCCCAGTTCCCAAGCCTTTCAAGGTGGCCCCCCTTCTGGTCGGAGGTGTCCCCATCGCGGAGGTGAGGCTTTACACCATAGTGACCTCGGTGGTGCTGATGGCCGTCTTCCTCTTGTTTTTCAAGTACTCCAACCAGGGGCTCGGGATGAGGGCCACGGCAGAGGACCAGGAGACCGCCTTCCTCATGGGCATCAACGTCAAGAGGATCTTCACCATGTCCTGGGCCATCTCCGGGATAGTCGGCGCAGTGGGGGGGATCTTTCTGGGGGCGACCATAGGGAATCTCGTTCCCTTTCTGAGCCATGTGGGGCTCCGTGCATTGCCGGCCGTGATCTTGGGAGGGATGAACAGCATCACTGGCGCTATTGTCGGGGGACTGATCCTTGGGGTATGCGAGAACTTGGCAGGCACCTACGTCGCCCCCAAGCTCGGAGGGGGAGATATAAAGGAGATCACCTCTTACGTGATCGTCCTCATCGTGATGATGATCAGGCCCTACGGCCTTTTCGGGACCAAGGAGATCGAAAGGGTCTAGGGTGAGAGGATTAGTGGCCCCGAAGGGAAGGACCTCAGGGGTCACTCACCGAGGGGGAACATGGCCGTAACTAGGTACTGCAAGAGGACCTACCTGGAAGACCAGAGGATCTTCCCTGCGCCCTCGGCCAAGGTCTTCCTGGTGCTCTTTCTCTTCCTGCTCGCGTTGCTGCCACTCTTTGCCGGCAGCTACGTCCTGGTGGTGGCTTGCCTGTGCGGGCTGGCGGTGATCGCGGCCCTGGGCATGAACATCCTGACGGGGTATACCGGGCAGCTCTCCTTGGGGCATGCTGCCTTCATGGCATTGGGCGGATACACGGCGGCCCTGATGGCCAAGCATTATCACATGCCCTTCGAGGTCAACATCGTCATGTCAGGGGTAGTGGCGGCACTGGCAGGGCTGGTGGTCGCGGTGCCGTCTCTGCGACTCAAAGGGCTCTACCTGGTGATCACCACCATGGCCTTCCAGTTCATCGTTCAATATGTGCTCTTGCACTGGGGTAGCCTCACAGAGGGGGAAAGGGGGATCCCGATTCGGGCATCCTCTCTCCTGAGCCTGAACCTGGAGGACAGGGCCCACCAGTTCTACTCTGTGCTCTTCTTGGCCGCGCTGGCCGCGATCTTCACCAAGAACCTGGCCATGAGCAGGACAGGCAGGGCCTTTGTGGCCGTGCGCGACCACGACATCGCCGCAGAGGTCATAGGGGTCAATCTCGCCAAGTACAAGATCATGTCCTTTGCCACGAGCTCCTTCCTGGCAGGGGTGGCCGGGTGCCTCTATGCCTACGTCTATCAGAGGATAACCCCCGAGA
>CAZOXN010000538.1:0-2700 GCA_964583655.1 uncultured Desulfarculaceae bacterium
ACATGGAGGAGTTGATCTGCAGGCACTGCCACCAGATCCCGGCGGAAGAGGCCGCGATGCTCCTGGAGACGCACCTGAGCAAGGGTCTGTCTCTCTTCGAGGTCAAGCATCGTCAGGAGTACTTCGGTCCCAATGTGGTGAGCGAGAAAAGGGGCAAGGGCCCCATCGTTCGTTTTCTTCTGCAGTTTCACCAGCCCCTTGTCTACATACTGCTCGTGGCGGCTGCCGTGACAGGCTTCCTCGAGGAGTGGGTGGACGCCTTGGTCATACTGGGCGTGGTCCTGGTCAATGCCTTCGTGGGGTTCGTGCAGGAATCCAAGGCCGAGAGGGCCTTGGAGTCCCTCAAGAAGATGGTCAGCACCGAGGCGACGGTCGTCAGGGACGGAAAGAGGCTCAGGGTCCCCTCGGAGGAGCTAGTCCCAGGGGACCTGGTCCTCCTGCAGTCAGGGGACAGGGTCCCTGCGGACATCCGCCTGCATGAGGTGAAGGAGCTCCAGGTGGATGAGTCGGCATTGACCGGGGAGTCCGTGCCGGTGGAGAAGACCTCCGTGGTCCTGGCCCCGGACACCGTGCTGGCCGATAGGCGCAACATGGCCTACGCGGGGACGATGGTCACGGCCGGGCAGGCCCAGGGGATAACCATCGCCACAGGGGATCACACCGAGGCCGGCCGGATCTCCAAGCTCATATCGGAGACGGAGGGCCTGGCCACCCCACTGACAAGGAGGATCTCCGCCTTCAGCAAGTTGCTCCTCGTGGTGATCCTCGGGCTCGCAGGGCTGACATTTCTCGTGGGCTGGATGAGGGGGGAGCCGGCCCTGGAGATGTTCAAGGCGGCCGTGGCCCTGGCCGTGGGCGCCATCCCTGAAGGGCTCCCCGCGGCCATGACCATCACCTTGGCCATCGGGGTGAAGAGGATGGCCAGGAGAAAGGCCATCATCAGAAAACTCCCTGCGGTGGAAACCCTGGGGAGCACCACGGTCATATGCTCCGACAAGACAGGGACTCTCACGGAGAACCAGATGACAGTCCAGGAGATCTGGGCCGGCGGCCTCTGGTACAACTTGACCGGGAGCGGTTACGACCCTGGAGGACAGATTTTTCACAACGGGGAGCAGGCGAGCGTTGCCTCGGCCTCGCTCCTGTCGGAGTGCCTGACCGCAGGACTCTTGTGCAACGAGTCTCAGCTCCAAAGGACGAATGACCGTTGGACGATCCAGGGCGATCCTACCGAGGGGGCCCTGATAGTGGCTGCGGCCAAGGGTGGCCTCCAGGAAGTGGATGTCAAAGAGCGTTTCCCCCGCTTGGACATCATCCCCTTCGAGTCCGAGCGGCAGTACATGGCGACCCTCCACCGACACCCCACGGGACAGGAGACCGTAATCTATGTGAAGGGGGCAGTGGAGAAGGTGCTGGAGCGCTGCTCCTGGCAGATGGAAGGAATCGGCCATGCAGGACCCCTGGATCGCGCCTCGGTAATGGAGGCGGCCGAGGAGATGGCACGCCGTGGGCTTCGTGTGCTCGCCTTCGCCATGAAGGGGTGCGCGGACTGCCATGTCAGATTCGGCCATCAGGACGTGGCCTCGGGCCTGACTTTCGTGGGACTCCAGGGGATGATCGATCCGCCGCGGCAAGAGGTCATCCCCGCGATCCGGGAGTGCAAGGACGCTGGGATCCGGGTGAAGATGATCACGGGGGACCACGCATTGACCGCCTCGGCCATAGCCAGGGAGATCGGACTCGAGGATGCCAAAGATGGGCTCGCGGCCTTGGCCGTCACTGGCGCCGAGATCTCCCGTTTGACAGACGAGGAACTCGTGGAGGTGGCGGATCGTTCTTGGGTCTTCGCCCGCGTGGCACCGGAGCAGAAATTGAGGCTGGTCGAGGCCCTGCAGGAGAAAGGGCACGTGGTGGCGATGACGGGCGATGGCGTCAACGATGCACCTGCCCTGAAGAAGGCAGACATCGGCATCGCCATGGGGATCACCGGCACCGACGTGGCCAAGGAGACCGCAGACATGGTCCTCACGGACGACAATTTCGCCACCATAGTCTCGGCCGTGGAGGAGGGGCGCAGGCTCTTCGACAACCTCATAAAGTTCCTCACCTGGACCCTCCCCACCAACGGCGGCGAGGGACTGGTCATCCTGGCCGCTGTCTTCGCCGGGGTGGCCCTCCCCATACTTCCGGTGCAGATACTCTGGATAAACATGACCACCGCGGTCCTCCTGGGCCTCATGCTGGCCTTCGAGCCCATGGAGCCGGACGTGATGATGAGGCCCCCGAGGGACCCCAAGGCCTCCATCCTGTCGGGCCAGCTCGTGTGGCGCGTGGCCCTGGTGAGCGCCATCCTCCTGGCCGGGGCCTTCGGACTATTCGTGCTGGAGAAGAGGCTCGGGGCCACAGTCGCGGAGGCGCGCACCGTGGCCGTGAACGTCTTCGTGCTGGTGGAGCTCCTATACCTCTTCAACTGCCGTTCCCTGACGAGGTCAATGTGGGGGATAGGGCCCTTTTCCAACCCGTGGGTCATAGGTGGGGGCGTGACCATGCTCATGGTCCAGCTCCTCTTCACGTACGCCCCCTTCATGAACGCCATCTTTCACTCGAACCCCATAGGGATCGACTCCTGGATCAGGATCGTCCTTGTGGCCGTGGCAGGGTACGTCATAGTGGAGATCGAGAAGGGGATCCGGAGGGCGT
>CAZOXN010000539.1:0-2694 GCA_964583655.1 uncultured Desulfarculaceae bacterium
TGGCGAGGGCCGCCTCCGGTGTGAGCGACTCCCCGGAGGCCACCGGCGGGTGAGAGGCCAGGTCCTCCAAGGCCTTCTCCAAGAGTGCAAAACTACCCCCGGCAGGTCCCCTGGCCTTGACGTAGGCCCTGGAGTCCAGGGCCCAACATATGGCCAGGAGATCCTCCTGAACCGCCTCGCAGTCCTGAGGAGAAGATAGGTCTTCGGGCCAGCGAGGGGCAGCGCCAGTGACCTCTGTCCATTGACGCTGGGCGTCTGGAGGCCTCGGGGTGGCTGACTCCTCGGCCCTCCTTCCTGGCGCTGATCTGAGCCCCTCCAGCTGCCTTCTGCAATCAGCCAGCCTCTCCTGGATCATGGCCTGGCATAGCAGAGGCAGGATCTCCTCCCTCTGCCACCAGATACCCAGCAGGCCAAGCACCAGTAGAACGAGCAGGGTCCAAGGCAGCCACACCCGTGTGGTCCTGGCCCTCGCATCTCCTTCCATGGGGCCCTTCACCTCTTCATCCCCAACGGTAAATGACATCGCTTCCGCACAAGGCCTTCACTTCGAAGCCCCCGAGAATAGCTCCATGAGAAAGGAAAACACCCGGTCCAGCCCCCCTTCCCCCCATGCGGCCCTCCCGATCCCGCCGCCCCGATCTCTGGCGGCCGCACGGCGTCGGAGCTGTTCGGCTTGTAGCTCGGCCATGATGACTCTCTCCCTGGGCGGCTTCCAGTTGACGAAGGCGCGGATCTTGGCCAGCTCCCCGCGGTCCAGCCAGATCCCACCGCACGACTCGCACCGGTCGATGATGACGCCGCTGGAGTATGAGTAAACCCCTTTCTTCATCTTCCTCCCGCACCCAGGGCAGCTCAGGGTAGACTCGCCCCACACGGGTGCCTGCGACGGAGGGACCTCCGACGATTTCACGGCAGAGGGAGGCGGCTTGCGAATGGCCTCGCGAAAGGCATCGGCGCCGATCCACAGACCGCCACACTCTGTACACACATGGACCTCCCACCCCTCGAGATCGTGTACCCGCAGCTCTCGATCCCCGCATCTCGCGCAAAACACGCTGCGACCCCTTCTCCTCCAAGAGGCCTCTAGTCTGTCTCCCTCAGGGTATCCCTGAGCTCCTGGATCCTGCGACGGTTCTCCTGGATGGCGCGACGGTTCTCCCTGCGGACCTCACGGGTGAGTCGGGCCTCTTGCTCGATGGAACGGATCCGATCCAACACCTCATGATACCCCGGGCCCAAGGGCCCCCTGAACCGCTCGGCCAGGTCACGTACCCTCTTGACCATGTGAGGCGCAGCCGCCAGTCGGTTGTCCACCTGCTCTAGGCGCTGAAGGACAAGCTTCATGCGTTCCCGCCTCTCCTGAAGCCTCTCCCTGAGCACGCGAAGCCTGGGCCTCTGCCCTTCCTTCCTCAGCCGGACTACCTCCTCCATCATCCGTCTGATCTGGGTGGTTATCTGAAGCAACTGCCCTTGGAGCTTCCGGCTCATCTCGAGCCCGTGGCCTATCCTCTCCTGCATCTTCTCGGCCACCCTAGGAAGCACCCTCGGTACCATGTTCATCCGCCTTTCTCTCCACCCCTCCCAAAACCTCGAGGACCCGTCGAATGCCACTGGCTGGGCGGCTGCCGCGCCGTATTCTGCCTCCACGGCCTGCCCCCCCGAGACCCTGACCTCCTGGGAGTCCGCACCAACTTGGACCTCCCCTTCCTCTACCCCGACCAAGGATGTGCCGTCATCGAATGAGGCAACCTCGTAACGAGTCCCCCTCACGCCAGCCACGACCACGGGGGTCTCCACGTGAAAAGATCTACCCTTGGTCAGACGGGCCACCTTGCACAAGAGCCGACCCAAGAAGAGGCTCACCGAAGAGGTGGCCCCGTCGGTGAGCCTGCTATCGTTCATCTTGACCTGAGAGAGGGACCTTATGATGAGCTGGGACCCGTCAGCCATGGATATCTGGACCTCGGAGCCCTCCTCGGTCCTGACGAGATCACCACCGTACAACAGTTCCCCAACTAGCAAGGGGTTATCCTTCTCCTCCTCCGCCTCCCTCTGCACCCAGGCCCGCCCCTCCACCCGGGTCACCTCCCCTTCGGCCCCGCCCTTCAGGGCCCCCAGGCATGAGCGCGGCCAAGTCTCTATGAGAAGCACGGTCACGAAGAGCATCGACGCCACCCCATAGCATCTCCAGCCCAACTCCCTTACCTCCCCATCGCCCTGGGATCTGCGTATCCTGAGGCAAGATCATCTCAGAATTTGGGCGAGGAGGCAAGCCGGTGGGCAAAGAGCTGGACTTGTGCTAGAGTCCTTCTGGAGTGCCCTCTTGTCCCGCGATGGATCAGGCCGGGCCCAGAGGGGCCATAGATGCTCGTGCAGGGGGTTATAGGTCATGGAGCCCGAGTCCCCGCAAGGTCGTCCCCTCTTCATAGGGAGCTTACCCATGGCGGACCACACCGTAGCCCTGCGGGAGGTCCTCCAGAGGACCCCCGAGACCCCCCACTGGGTCCAACTCCCTGTCCACCCGGAGGAAGGGTTTTTGGTACAATTCTGCCGTGGCCTTCCAGGACTGCGGGATGGGCGAGTCCCGCTCGTCCAAAAGGGCTCCGAGACCTTTGAGGCGGAGATCCTGGCCTTCTACGAGGAATTCATGGAGGTCACCGAGGGCCGGGCCTCACTGGAGGGATCCAGGTTCAG
>CAZOXN010000540.1:0-2688 GCA_964583655.1 uncultured Desulfarculaceae bacterium
AGGGCAAGGACAGGCTCAGGGAGGAGATCCTGTCGAGGCTGAACACCAGGCTCCAGTCCGCCACGGTGGGCCGGGTGTTCTTCAAGGACTTCATCATCCAGTGAAGGTGCATGCAGTGGAGAACATCCTCAGCCAGCAAGAGATCGATGCCCTGCTCAAGGGCATTTCATCCGGGGAGATCCAGACCTCATCGCCGCCTTCGGCACAGACCCAGGAGGTCAGGCCCTATGACCTCACCAGGCATGATCGCATCGTCCAGGGCAAGATCCCTGCCGTAGAGGTCATGACGGATCGTTTCGCCCACCACCTCATGGCCACGTTCACCTCCGCCTTCAGGCGCATGGCCGAGGTCACCCCGGTCTCCTCGGAGGTGAAGAAGTTTCGGGAATTCCTCAGGTCTCTCCCCATGCCGTCGAGCATACATCTGTTTCGCATGGAGCCACTTCACGGCCCTGGGCTCCTGGTGCTGGAGCCAGCCCTGGTCTATCTCCTCATCGAGTTCATCATGGGTGGTGGCCAGGAGGGGCAACTGAAGATAGAGGGTCGCGATTTCACCAACATCGAGAACCGTCTCATCGCCAGGCTGGTCAAGGAGGCCCTGCGTGACTTGGAGAAGGCCTGGGGGGTCCTCCAACCAGTGAAGGTCCGTTTCGAGAGATCGGAGATGAACCCGCAGTTCGCGGCCGTGATGCTCCCATCCGATCAGGTCCTGTGCGTTCATCTGGACGTGGAGATGGAGGCAGCCAAGGGGAGCCTCGTCCTTTGCCTGCCGTTTGCCTTTGTGGAGCCTTTCAGGGACAGACTCCCAGGGTGGGGATCGGACCGGCAGCGCAAGGAGCGTCTCTGGCTCGGGCATATCCTCGATCACTTGGAAGAGGCCAAGGTGCTGGTGTCGGCGGAGATCGGGGGGGTGACTGTGCGGCTCAAGGAGATATTGGAGCTGCGGGTGGGCGAAGAGATCTGGCTCGATCGAAGGGCCGACGGTCTGATCCCGGTCAGGGTGGAGGGGATCACGAAGTTCCTGGCCCTGCCTGGCCATTACAACGGCAGAAACGCTGTGAGACTGATGAAGACCGTCTTTGACAAGGACCCCCAAGGAAAGGGGCAACCATCCGATCGTCTCGGGAGGGGATGATGCAAGAGCTCACCAATGAGCAGCAGGCGGAGACCGGGTCCGATCCCTCGGAGGTAACTGGGCTTGAGGGGCGCGTGAGCCCCCTGGACATCATCTTGGATATCCCAGTGCATGTCACCGTGGAGCTCGGTAGGACCAAGATGCCCATCAAGGACGTCATACAGCTCAGCCAGGGCTCGGTCATAGAGCTCTCCAAGATGGCTGGCGAGCATCTCGAGGTCCTCATCAACGACAAGCTCATCGCCAAAGGGGAAGTGGTAGTGGTCAATGAGAGGTTCGGGATCCGCATCTCGGAGATCCTAAGCCCGGCCAAACGCCTGGAGCAACTCGGATGAAGATGGGGACCGGAAAGGCAAAGGCCATAGGGCCGCTGGTCGTCCTGGTGGCACTCGGGTCGGCCGCAGCGCTGATCATGCGGGGTGACGTGTCCGACCCGACCAGTGGTGGGGTAAAGGCCCTGGGGGCCGCCGTGGCGGTGGTGTGCGGGGCCGCCCTGGCGTGCAAGGGCCTCGGAAGATGGAGTCCCCTTGGTATGACGGCTCCGAGCCGCAACGCTGTCCCCATCCAACTCCTGGGGAGCAGGGGCCTCGGGGATGGGAGGACGCTCTTGGTGGTGGACGTGGCAGGTGAGCGATTCCTCATAAGCTCGGGCCGAGACTCGGTGGTCCTCCTCTCCAAGCTGGCCGTGGCATCGAGCCCTCCGCCAGAGGTCACGGCAGAGGGAGGTGATGCATGACTCGGGTGAGGGGCCTGACTTTGGCTGCCGCCCTGGTAGTCGGTTTGGTGGCGCCCGCGTCGCCGTGCATGGGGCTCGCGGAGGTCCAGATTCGCATTGGGGATTCGTCGGGTTTGGCCCCAGCCCTTCAGGTCATCCTCCTCTTGACAGTGCTTTCCCTGGCGCCTGCCTTGGTCCTCATGCTGACATCCTTCACTAGGATCGTGGTCGTCCTGTCTTTGCTCCGGCAGGCCCTCGGGACCCAGCAGCTCCCGCCGGGGCAGATCCTCGTGGGCCTGGCCCTATTCCTCACGGCTTTCGTCATGGCCCCGGTGTGGAGTCAGGTCCACAGGGAGGCCATTGAGCCCTATCTGGCGCAGCAGATAGACCACAAGGAGGCACTGAACAGGGCCGCGGGCCCCATGAGCAGCTTCATGCTGAGCCAGACCAGGGAGAAGGACATCCAGCTCCTCATGGGACTGGCCGGCATGCAGAGGCCCGAGGAGCCGAGGGACGTGCCGCTTTCGGTATTGATCCCCGCTTTCATGATGAGCGAGATGAAGACCGCGTTTCAGATCGGTTTCGTCCTCTACATACCGTTCCTGATCTTGGATCTGGTGGTATCCAGCCTCCTCCTGTCCATGGGCATGCTCATGCTGCCCCCCATAATGATCTCGCTGCCGTTCAAGCTGTTGCTCTTCGTCATGGTGGACGGATGGAACCTCCTGGTGGGTTCTCTCATCAGGAGCTTCGGATGAGGTGGCTCGAGGAAGGGGAGACATGGACCAAGCCATGGTGATCGCCCTGGGGAAGAGGGCACTGGAGGTAACGCTCCTGC
>CAZOXN010000541.1:0-2685 GCA_964583655.1 uncultured Desulfarculaceae bacterium
CCCTGTCCGCCATATCCATCACCACCCCCATGTCGTGCTCTATGAGGACTATGGATATCCCCCTGAGCTCGAAGGAGTCGAGGACGAACCTGGCCATGTCCTCCTTTTCCTCGATGTTCATGCCCGCCATGGGCTCGTCCAGGAGGAGGAGCTTGGGCTCCATGGCCAGGGCCCTTCCCAGGTCCACCCTCTTGCGCTGCCCGTAGGGGAGGAAGCCTACTACCTTGTCGCGTATGGGCTCCAGCTCTAGCAACTCGATGATGTCCTCCACCACCTCTCGATGCTGGACTTCCTCCTTGCGGGTGCCCCCGAAGAAGAGCGAGGCCGAGATGGCCCCCTTCTTCATCAGGAGGTGCCTGCCCGCCATGAGGTTGTCCAGGACGCTCAGCCCGGTGAACAGCTCAATGTTCTGAAATGTCCTGGTGATACCCAAGGCCGCGATCTTGTGAGTGGGCAGCCCGGTGATCCTCTTTCCCTCGAAGAAGACATCCCCCTTGGCTGGCCTATAGAACCCTGTGATGCAATTGAGGATGCAGGTCTTCCCCGCACCATTGGGCCCGATGATGGCGAGTATCTCCCCTTGTCTGATCTCGAGGCTCACGTCCATGAGGGCCATGACCCCTCCGAAGCTTAGGGACAGTCCCTCGATCCTGAGCAGGACGCCTTGGGTCATGGATCTCGCCTAGGCGCGAATTCAGATGGAATCGGAGACGAGGGGCAGGGCCGAAGAGAGGTCCTGCATGCGGTCGATAGGTGGCAAAACGAACGAGCGTCTATGTCTGATAAGGCGCCTCTCACCCCCGTCATCCGCAAGACCTCGCAATTATGCTAAAGGTGTCACGACAAGTCAATCCAGGTGACTGACCGCGTCGACAAATCCATCGCCCAATGGGATCCAGGGCCGCGGTGCTAATAGATGGCCTGTTCCCTGTACTCGCCGAACGTCTCCCTCATGAGCCCCACCAGCTCCCCGAGGGTGCCCCGGGCACGGACGGCCTCCACCAGGAAGGGCATGATGGGCCCCTCTGACTCCAGGGCCCGGCGGAGATCCTCCATGGCCTTCCGGAGGCGACCTCGGTCCCTGCTTGCCTTGAGTTCCTTGAGGGACGCGATCTTCCTCTCCTCGAACCCAGGGTCGACCTTCTGGTACTCGATGCGCAGCGGTTCCCCATCGCCGGTGAACCTATTGAGCCCCACGATCACCCGTCTCCCCTGGTCCACATCCTTCTGGTACCTGAAGGCCGCATCTGCGATCTCCCTCTGGAAGAAACCCTTCTCTATGGCCGCGACGACCCCCCCGAGCCTGTCGATCTTGTCGAAATAGTCGCGGCATCCCTCTTCCATCCGGTTGGTGAGGGCCTCGATGTAGTACGATCCTCCCAAGGGGTCCACGGCGTTGGTCACACCGGTCTCATGGGCTATGATCTGTTGGGTGCGAAGGGCCAGCCTTTCCGATCGCGGGGTTGGCACCGAGAAGGCCTCGTCGAAGGAGTTGGTGTGGAGGGACTGGGTACCTGCCAGGACCGCAGAGAGGGCCTGGAAGGCGGTCCGTATGATGTTGTTCTCCGGTTCCTGGGCCGTCAAGGCGGATCCGGATGTCTGTGTGTGCACCCGGAGCATCCATGAACGCGGGTCCTGGGCACCGTAGCGTCCCCTCATGGTCTTGGCCCATATCCTCCTGGCTGCTCGGTACTTGGCGATGTTCTCGAAGAAGTCGTTGTGGGCCTTGAAAAAGAAGGAGAGCCTCGGGGCGAAGCTGTCCACCTCGAGTCCGGCCTTCATCCCTTCTTCCACGTAGGTGAAGGCGTTGGCTAGGGTGAAGGCCAGCTCCTGAATGGGGGTGGCCCCTGCCGAGGCGATGTGGTATCCGCTGATGCTGATGGGGTTGAAAGAGGGCATCCTCTCGGTGCAGAACTTGATCACGTCCACCGTGAGGCGCATGGAGGGCCTGGGCGGGAAGTAATAGGACTTCTGTGCCTGGTATTCCTTGAGTATGTCGTTCTGAAGGGTCCCACGCAGGATCCTAGCGGGGACTCCCCTCTCCTCGGCCAGTACCACGAACATGGCCAGGATGACAGAGGACTGGGAGTTGGAGACGAAATTGACGCTGATCTCGTCGAGAGGGACCCCGTCAAGGATGGCCGCGAGGTCCTCGACGGTGTCGATGGCCACCCCCCCACACGCCCCCACCTCGCCCCTGCACAGGGGGTCGTCCGAATCCCTCCCCATGATGGTGGGCAGATCGAAGCAGATGCTGATCCCGGTGGCACCCATCTCGATGAGCCTGCGTATCCTCCTGTTGGCGTCCTCTGGGGGGCCAAGGGAGCCGAGCTGACGGATGGTCCACAGGCGCCCCCTGTACATGTCCGCGTGGATACCTCGGGTGTAAGGATACCTCCCGGGAGGACCTATCTCGGTATCGAAAGGCGTCCCCTCTATGTCGTCAGGACCGTACACGGCGGAGATGGGGAAGCCTGACAGGTTCACGAAAGTGCCTTTCTCATCCATGTCACCCCCGAATCCGCGATCTGGACGGGTACCTCAACGGACCTTTTCCAGCAAGGGTCAGGAACATTCGTCACCCCCAAGGGGCTGGTCTCTTCCTGAGGAAGATCGACAGGATCTCCTCGATCACCGAATATGGATCTGTGTTGCCGTCCAGGATCTCCTGGATATATCTCTTCT
>CAZOXN010000542.1:0-2680 GCA_964583655.1 uncultured Desulfarculaceae bacterium
AGTGCACAGATTGGCGGTCGTTAGCGGGTCCAACACTGATAGAATGGCGCCTGGATCCAACCCTCCAGGTGTGGGATGCACGGGTGAGTTGGGTCCTGAGAAAACGGCCTCCACAACCAACGGCCCCAGAGGGCCAATCGCAGAAACCTTGTGCCCAGTTCCTTCAGAGGGATAGATGAACGGGACAGAGGGGACGGTGGAAGCAATACGTACGGCATTCAACGCGAGGTCGGTGGCCTTGGTAGGTGTTTCCAGTGACCCGCGTAAGTTCGGCTATATGGCGCTTGCGACGATCCTGGGTGGGGGATACGAAGGTGCCATATATCCGGTTAGCCCCAGGGGAGGGGAACTCATGGGGCTCAAGGTGTATACCTCGGTCGGTGAGATCCCCGGCAAGCTCGACCTCGCGGTGATCGTGGTCTCTGCAGAGGCTGTTCCCGGGGTGCTGGTGGAGGCTGCGCACAAGGGGGCCAGGGCTGCGGTTATCCTGAGCGCGGGGTTTCGGGAGGCTGGCAGGCCTGATCTGGAAGAGAGGATATCTGCCATCTCCCGGCAGCTTGACATCAGGCTCATGGGGCCCAACATCCAGGGGATCAACTACCTGCCCAACAAACTATGTGCCATGTTCTTTCCCGTGATCAAGGCCAGGGGTCCTGTTGCCATAATCTCCCAGAGCGGTTCTGTCACGGCTGCTTTGTCGGAGTGGGCGGCCGATGAGGGTTTCGGCATCTCGGCTGCAGTGAACCTTGGGAACCAGGTGGACATCTGCGAGTCTGATTACCTTGAATTTTTCGCTCAGGATGAGGACACGAGGGCTGTCATGATGTATCTGGAAGGGGTGAAAGACGGCCGGAGGTTTCTGGATGTGCTGGAGAGGGTGACATGGAAGAAGCCGATTGTCATCTGCAAGGCAGGCAGGACCACAGCCGGGCAGAGGTCTGCTGCTTCGCACACGGCGTCTCTGGCGGGCAGCCATGAGGTCTTCAGGGCGGTCTGCCGCCAGTTTGGGGCTGTAGTGGCAGAGTCGGTGGAGTCGCTTTACGATTATGCCAAGGCGTTGGCGACGCTCAGGAGGCCCAAGGGAAACAGGGTGTTGACGATCTCCACCTCTGGGGGTGCGGCGACCCTGGCCTGCGACGAGGCGGAGACGCAGGGACTCGCTGTGCCGTCATTGCCGGGGGGGATGTTGGAGGGACTGAGGAAGCTGGATCTTCCACCCCTTGCCTCTTTATCGAATCCAATTGATCTAATCTCGCTTGATGCAGAGCACTTCAAGGAGGTGGCCTTGTTGGCGGACAATTGGGATGCGGCGGATGTTGTGTTGATGAGCTTTGCGGATCCTGTGCCAGGTGCTGCGGAGGTCCTCAAGGAGTTGACCGGGACCCTTCGGGCCGGTTTGGTGGTGAGCTACATGGGGGGAGGGGAGGAAGAGAAGGCGGGTCGAGTGAAGATGCAAAGGGCGGGGATCGCGGTCTATCCAACCCCGGAGAGGGCCATACAAGGCGTTGCCGCTGCGGTTTGGGAGGCAGGCTGTCACCGTAGGCCGAGGTAGGCACGACCCCTGCCTCGCGCTGGACACCTTACTGGGGTCAGGCCTTATCCCTGAACGGGATGGGGGTGAAACGCGTGTCGTGATCGAAGACGTCGAGCCCCTCGTGGGACTTGAGGGAGTTCACGACGACATATGTCAGCGGGGTGGCGGCGGCCTCGTACAGGACCTTGGCGAGCCACTGGGTGAGGATGGCCGAGGCCAGGCCCGAGGCCGGGATGGTCCCGGCAAAGGCCAGGGTCATGAAGACCACGGAATCCAGTCCTTCCCCCACAACGGTCGATCCGATGGTGCGGCTCCAGAGCCATCTGCCCTGGGTTGCGACCTTCATCTTGGCGAGCACGAAGGAATTGGCGAACTCCCCCACCAGGTAGGCCGAGAAGGAGGCGGCGAGGAGCCGGGGCGTGTAGCCCAGTATGCGCTCGTAGGCCGGCTGTGCCTCCCAGAATGGCGCCGGCGGCAGCGCTCCCCCCACCCAGATGGCGGCGACGGCGATCAGGTTGCAGGAGAAGCCGAGCCAGATGACCCTCCTTGCCTCCCGGTATCCGTAGACCTCAGTGAGCACATCCCCGACGATGTAGCTGACGGGGAAGATGACTATGGCCGCTGGGAGGACCAGACCGAACAGATCGATGAGCTTCACGGCCACTATGTTCGCCGTGATCAGACAGGAGACGAAGATCGTGACCAGGAAGAGGAACCACCCGGAGTATCCTTCAGTCCTCACGTCCTCTCAATGCTCCGGTGATGGGTCGAGTTGTGGCGCCAGATCCGGCCGCTTTCCATGCTCGGCGGTCACGGTGAGAGAGATCCCCCCCCTGGGGTTCATGCGGCAGACGACCTGCATCCATTGGGGCGAGCATGCCCCCACCATGTCCTCGAGGATGCGATTCGCCATGTCCTCGGCGAAGAGTCCCGAATTTCTGAAGCTGAAGAGATATAGTTTGAGCGATTTGGACTCTATGCACCTCTCCGCCGGTATGTACCGGATGGCCACCTCGTAGAAATCTGGCTGGCCTGTCACTGGGCAGAGGCTCGTCACCTCGCGGGTGTAAAATCTCACCTCGAAGGACCGGACCGGCCTGGGGTTCTCAAAGGTGTCCAGGATTGCCCGGTCCACGTGGTCCGCGT
>CAZOXN010000543.1:0-2677 GCA_964583655.1 uncultured Desulfarculaceae bacterium
TGCAAGAACGGATTCCTCCGATGGCGACCTGAGCACCCGGTCTATCCACTGTGCGATCCGCACCATCTCGGTCTCCTTCATGGAGCGTGTGGTGACGGCCGGGGTCCCGAGACGGATGCCGCTCGTCTCCTGAACCCCCCTGGGGTCGTACGGTATGGCGTTCTTGTTCACGGATATGCCGGCCCGGTCGAGGGCTTCCTCGGCCTGCTGCCCGGTCAAGGCCAGTTTCCTCAGATCCAGCAGGAACAGATGGTTGTCCGTGCCGTTGGAGACTATGTCGTGCCCTCTCTCGGCCAGTTCCTGTGCGAGGCATCGCGCGTTGCGAACGATCTGTGCCTGGTAATCCCGGAAATCCTTCCCCATGGCCTCTCGGAGGGCCACCGCCTTGGCGGCGATCACGTGCATCAGGGGACCCCCCTGTATGCCCGGGAAGACCGCCGCGTCGATGGCCTGGGCGTACTGGGCCCGGCAAAGGATCAGCCCCCCGCGAGGGCCTCGCAAGGTCTTGTGCGTGGTGGCCGTGACGAAGTCCGCGTGGGGCACCGGGCTCGGGTGGATCCCGGCCGCCACGAGCCCAGCGATATGGGCCATGTCCACCATCAGGAAGGCGCCCACCTCCCGGGCGATGTCTCCAAAGGCCTCGAAATCCAGGATCCTGCTATACGAGCTCGCCCCAGCCACTATCATCCTGGGACGCGTGGCCCTGGCGATCCGACGGACCTCCTCGTAGTCGAGCACGCCTGTGTCCTGGCGGACCCCGTAGAACACCGCGTGGTAGAACTTTCCCGAGAAGCTGGCCGGGGCCCCGTGGGTGAGATGCCCCCCGTGGGATAGCCTCATCCCCAAGATCCGGTCTCCAGGCTTGAGGGTGGCGAGGTACACGGCCATGTTGGCTGAGGAACCAGTGGCGGGCTGCACGTTGGCGTGATCGGCCCCGAAGAGGGCCTTGGCCCGCTCGATGGCCAGCCGCTCCACTACATCCACGTATTGACACCCTCCATAGTATCTCCGCCCTGGATATCCCTCCGCGTACTTGTTCGTCATGATGCCGCCCTGTGCCTCCAAGACGGCCTCACTCACGTAATTCTCCGAGGCGATCACGATGAGACGGCTCTCCTGCCTGAGGAGCTCTTCCTCAAGCGCAGAGGCCACCTCCGGGTCCACTTCCCACAGATCCGACACCTGTCATCTCTCCCCGCTATTGGAGATCTCCAGTTCCAGCTCCCGGATTCGATCCAGCCTCACCTTGTGTCTCCCACCCTCGAACGGCTCCTCGAGCCATGCCCTGGTTATCTCCCTGGCGATCCCCTTCTCCAGGAGCCTGCCACCGAGTACCAGACAATTGGCGTCATTGTGCCTGCGGCTCATGATAGCCGTGCGCAGATCGTGACAGAGCGCAGCCCTGACCCCAGGGAAACGGTTCGCCACGATGGACATCCCTATCCCGGTGCCGCAGGCGAGGATCCCTCGCTGTGCCCTTCCTGAGGTCAGCTCCCTGGCCACGCGTGCCGCGTACTCGGGGTAGTCCACTGGTCCAGGGCCATGACTCCCCATGTCCCTGACCTCGTATCCGAGATCGACCAAGAGGGACTTGAGTTCCTCCTTGAGTTCCACCCCAGCGTGGTCGGCACCTATGGCAACAACGGTCTTCATTTCATCACATTTTATCCTCAATAGGACGGGCCGTCAATCAGACCACGAGAAAAAACCTTTGGAAATCAAGGATCTTACACGAAGTCAGCACAGGTTCGGCAGCACGACGGGGCTACCGGAGGGCTCGGGACCGTATGAACCCGGATGCACAAGGCCGGGGGGCGATGGATGGGGCCCGCAGTTGGCCCCACCCCCCTGTTCATCCCTACACGTTTTCGGCTATGTAGTTAATGGCGTCCTGCACCGTCTGGATCTTCTCCGCCTCTTCATCGGAGATATCCATCCCGAATTCCTCTTCCAGGGCCATGATGAGCTCTACCAGGTCCAAAGAGTCAGCGCCGAGGTCGTCCACGAAGGAGGCCTCTGGCACGATCTCTTCCTCACTGATCCCCAACTGCTCTGCTATGATCTCTCTCAGGCGTTGAGTGATCTTCTCGACGTCCGCTGCCATTCCCAGTTACCTCCTTGCACAAGAGTTTGACATCCTAGTCTGAACGAATGTAAAGACAAAGCTCCGAGGATGCAAGAAAAAAGTCAAGGAGCTGCAGCCCCCCAGTCCTGAAGGGCAGCTTTGGGCCCCAAGGGGCCGACACCAAGTCTTAGGCCAATCTCCATACAATGGGGCTCCACTGCCGAATCAGATGAGCAGGCCGCCGCTCACGTTGAGCACTTCCCCTGTGATGTACTCCGACCACCTGGATGCCAGGAAGAGCACCGCAAAGGCCACGTCCTGGGTCGAGCCGAACCTCTTGAGGGGGACGAGCCCTAGGATCTCCTCCTTGACCTTCTCAGGCAGTCCCTCGGTCATCTCCGTCGTGATATACCCTGGGGAGACAGCGTTGACGCGGATGTTCCACGGGGCCAACTCCTTTGCCAGGGCCTTGGTGAGACCTATGAGCCCGGCCTTGGACGCAGAATAGTTGGCCTGTCCAGGGTTCCCTGTCATCCCAGCCACGGAGGCGATGTTGATGATACACCCCTGCCGCCGCTTCATCATGGCCTTGGCCACGGCGTCGGCCTTGCC
>CAZOXN010000544.1:0-2665 GCA_964583655.1 uncultured Desulfarculaceae bacterium
GTGTGAGGGCGAAGCGCCCGAGGTTCACCACCCTCAGCCAACCGTTTCCCACCGTGCAAGGCGTGAGGAGCTGGACTGCATCCGGCAGACACTTGGGGGTCTCGCACAGGGCGTCATACAGTTCGCCGTCCGGCAGGTGCCTCAGGGCCAAGTCCACCATGAACCCGCCCAGGATTATGCCAGGGGCCAGGTACCCGTGGAAGGACTTGACCATCTCCATGTATTCATCCAACGAGTGAGAGCAGATTTTCTTCACCCGGTCCTCCAAACCTCGAAGTCTGTTTCTGGCTTTGGGTCGAGGCAAAGGAATGAACCCCCTCCCTGCTCCTGCGCGTTGTGACCTCGCCTCAAGTCGCTCAGGTATTTGCCCCGGCCTCGATCGGTTCCACCCGGCACGGGACATACCTGTGCAGAGGCGTGCCTGCCAGCCTGTCCCTGTGCGTGTTCTTGGTCAGCCGGTTGACGTTGGCCCCGTAGACCGCCCCCTGGTATATCAAGCCAAAGCCGTGGGGTATGATCACTAGACCGGGCCTGGTGGATCCTGTGACCTCGAGCTCTATCCTCTCCCAGCCCGCCTCTGTAACGACCCGCACCATCTGCCCGTCGCGCAGGCCCAAGCCCTCCGCGTCCCGAGGGTTCATGGCCAGGGTGCAGGCCCTTTTCCCCTTGTTCCAGGACGGGTCCCTCATCAGGGTGTTGGCATTCATGTCCATGTGCCTGCCGGCCATGAGGACAAAGGGCCAGCGCGGATCTGCCTTCAAGGAGTCGGCCTCCGATCTTGGTTCTATGGACCGGACCCACTCGTCCATCTCGGGGATCCAAAGGTTCAAGCGTCCGTCCTCTGTTGCCACCGCTTGAAGGTTCCGTTCCGGATCGCACCGGCCGATCCAGAGTCCCTCCGGATGGTCAAGGATGGCCTGGAAGATCTCCTCTCCCATGTTGGGGCCTGGGGAAAACCCGGCCCTGGCCGCATCCTCCCTGAAGTGCCTGGGCGCGGTCTGCACCATGCCCCATAGGGCCGCCAGATTGGCAGATCCCATCTCCTCACCGAGGGTCTTGGCGAGGACGAACGGCATGACCTTCATCGCCTCCGGATTGGACTGCCCGTACCTGAGGAGCTCCATACCGTAAGCTAAACGGTCTCCTTTGGCCGCCTCGCGAAGTTCCTTGGGTATCGGTGGGATCAACCCGAGGCCGTCAGCCAGGCGAACCAGGATCTGGCTCAGCTCCAGTCTTTCTCCCTCGGGCTCCAGGACGGGCCTGCGCATCTGGAAGTAGATCTCGGGGTAGGTCCAGGCGAAAAAGGTGCCGTCCCATGACTCGTAGGCCGAGCGCGCAGGAAGGACGTAGTGCGACAAGGCGGCTGTCTCCGTCATGGCCAACTCGCAGGTCACCAATAGGTCCAGTTGGCCGAACGCACGCTCGTAGGCCGTCGTGTCCGCGTACGAGCGCAGTGGGTTGGATCCGCAGCAGAGCACGGCCCTGAGCCGCTCCGGGTGGTCACTCATTATCTCTTCTGGCATGACGTTGGGAGGAAAGGTCCCCATGATGGCCGGGTAACCAGTGGCCACGGTGCGCCAGGTGCGGGGGTCCCTCTCGTCCGAGTGAGCCCCAATGGGCATGAGGCAGCCAGGGAACACGTTTCCCCCCCTGACGCCAATACGCCCGCAAATGGCCAAGAGCAGGATGCCCAGGTAAGTGGTGGCCGTGCTGTGGCGATTCATGTAAACGCCCAGGTCGGGGTGCATGGAGGACTTCCTCGTGGCCACGAGATGACAGACCTCCCGCACTTCATCGTAGCTCAGTTCACACACATCCACCGCGGCCCTGGCATCGAATCCCTGGAACCAAGGCAAGATCTCATCGAATCCTCTCACGTGCTCCTCTATGTAACGCCTGTCTTCCCATCCCTCCTGCAAGATGATGGAGATCATGGCGCGCATGAGCAGGGCGTCGGTGCCCGGGCGAATCGGCAGATGGATATCTGCTATCTCGGCCGTCTCCGAGCGTCTCGGGTCGATCACTACCAAGACCTTTTTGGGATCCTTTGAGAATCGCGTCAGGAACCGCCTGGCCTGGGGCATCTGGTGGCTCATCATGCCGTTCCAGCCAACGGCAAGGAGGACGTCCGTTTGGTCGTGATCTGGGATGCCGTAGAGATATTGACGACCCGTGACCCGACCCCACCCCCAGAAATTGCCCGTCAGCTCCTGGGCCAAGGCGCTGTAATGGTAGTGAGAACCCATCCCTCTCAGGAGCCGGACCCCGAAGGCGGCCTCGAAGTGGCAGCCCTGGCCCCCTCCCCCCATGTAGGCGAACGATCGCGGGCCATGGGCATCGACGATGGAGCGAAGCCTCTCAGCGATCTCCCCGATGGCTTGATCCCAGGAGATGCGTTGGAAATCGCCGTTGACCCTCTTCAAGGGGTGATTCAGCCGTTGCGAGTGATGGTGGTGGTAAGGGACGTTGAGGCCTTTGCGGCAGGCATAACCTCGGCTCCGCGGGTTGTCTCTGTCGGGGCGCACCCTGACCATGCGGTTCCCTTCCACCAGGACCTCGAGCCCGCAGTTCTGGGCGCACAGCACACACCCTGTCTTATGCCAACTACCCATGGTCTCCTCCCGGCACCGGACAAACATGAGATGAAGATATGTAACAAGACGGC
>CAZOXN010000545.1:0-2658 GCA_964583655.1 uncultured Desulfarculaceae bacterium
GCGCAAAGCCATATGCCCCACTCAACCGCCCTTCCCAGAGCGCAAGACATGCTCCCTCCTCGGAAAAGAGGTCTTGGCCATGGCCTCGTCTTCGTCCATAAGTCGGTCCGCCGCCATCAACTCTAACCCGGGCCAGATGGCCGGGTCAACCCCTCCCCCTAAGGCCGGCAGCAGCGGCGCGGCAGCGAGCCGCCATAGGGTGATCGTAAAGGCGCGTAGCGCAGGGAAATGGGGCTGCAATGCGTGCCTAGGCGATACCCTTGCCCAGTCTTTCCCCTTTACAAGGGCATGGCAATGCGTTTATGCTTCGCCAAGGTGGGGGTGAGCCCGTGGCAACCGCATACGTGTTGATCCGTTCTGGGCTTTTCCAGGGTTCTAAGTATCCGGTCTCGAGCCTTTTCCGCATCGGGCGCCACCCCGAGAACCACCTGCATCTCACGGACAAGAAGGTCTCCAGGTTCCATGCCATCATCGATTTGACGGAGCGCGGATTCCGGATCCGGGACCTGGGGAGCCGCAACGGTACATCGGTCAACGGCGAGAAGGTCCGGGAGGCCATCTTGAACCATGGCGATGAGATCCAGGTCGGCCCGGTTCAGATGGCATTTCTTATGGAGCCAGTGGCCGAGGAAGGCGCCCTCAGGGACTCCATCTTGCTCCCACCAGAGATCACCGCCCGGGTCCGCTATGAATCCCCTGTGGAGTCGGCCATGGAATGGGCGGTGCCATCGGAGGCCACAGAGGCGACCCCGACCCTGGTGCGCACCCACATGTCAAGGCTCAAGGCCCTTTACCAGGCCAACGTCTTGCTGAGCACCGAGACCGAGTTGGAGGGGGTCTTCCCAAGGATCCTCAACCATATCCTAGCATTGCTCCCGGCGGATCGCGGGGTGATCCTCCTGCTGGATCCTCGCACCAACGAGTTGAAGGTCAAGTACACGGTGACCAGGAGTGGCAAGGGCGTCCCCTGGGATATCGTGCTGAGCCGGACCATCGTGCTTCAGGCCCTCAAGGAGGGTTCGGGCCTGCTCATAGAGGACGCCCGGAGGGACCAGAGGCTCTCGCTGAGGGAGAGCATAGTCGGGCAGGACATCCGTTCCGCCATCTGCGTCCCGTTGGTTCACGGCAGACAGACCTTGGGGGTTATCTACCTGGACACCTTGGGTATCCCCTCGGCCTTCACGCTGGACGACCTTCGAATGGTGACGGCCATGGCCGCCCCGGCAGCTGTTCAGATCCGCAACCTCCACTTCATGGACCAGTTGTCCAGGGCCTACCTGGACACCATGGAGGTCCTGGCCAATGCCATAGAGGCAAGAGACCATTACACTGTGGGTCACACCTGGCGTGTGACACGACTGGCCATGGCCATGGTGGACCGCCTGGGCTGGTCCGCTCAACAGCGGCGATACACGGAGATGGGGGGCATCCTCCACGACATCGGCAAGATCGCTGTGGAGGATGCCATCCTGAGGAAGAAGGGTCCACTCACCCCGGAGGAATTCCAGAAGATGCAACTCCATCCGGAGCACGGGGCGCGCATCCTCAAGGACGTGGAGTTCCTCAAACCGGTCATCCCTTATGTGCTTTTCCATCAGGAGAGGTGGGACGGGAGGGGATATCCTTTCCAGTTGAAGGGCGAAGACGTGCCTGTGGAGGGGAGGCTCCTGGCGGTATGCGACGCCTTCGACGCCATGACCAGCCACCGTCCTTACAGGGAGACCCGGGAGCCGGATGACGCGATCAGGGAACTCAGACTCAATCAGGGGCATCAGTTCGACCCTGAGATGGTGGAGGCGTTCCTAGAGGTATGGAAGAAAGGGGATGTCGCATCCATACTCCAAGACTATGCGAGCGGGGGCAAGTCGGTCCCGTGTCCTTTCTGCAGCACTTATATCCCGCTTGGCGAACATCCCAGGGAAGGGGTCATCCTGGAATGCCCGGTCTGTGCCAAGGCGTGCGTGATCACAAGAGATGACATGGAGTGGAGAGGGGAGTTGGTATGAGGAATTCCAGGGGCTGAGGGGGAAGGGGTTTCATGGAGATCCGACTGTGGGGTAGCAGGGGCTCTATCCCGGCTCCAGGACCGGACACCATAAGGTACGGGGGAAACACGACTTGCGTCGAGGTGCTCCTCGAACACGGGAGTCGGATCATAATCGATGCCGGCACGGGGATACGGGCTCTTGGGCGATCCCTCGTGAAGAACGGCCACTCTTTGGACCTCCACCTCCTGATCACCCACATCCACTGGGACCACATACTTGGCTTCCCGTTCTTTCTCCCCATATACAACAGGGAGGCCCAAATCCGGCTCGATGGGTGTGCCAGGGCCATGCAGGGGCTCCAGGCCACCTTCAACCACCGCATGCTTGACGGGGTGTTCCCCATAGCCTTCGAGGACCTCCCTGCGACCATAGAGGCGTCCATGGCCATACAGAAAGGCCCCTTGAGGATCGGCGAGGCGCTTGTGGAGGGGATCGAGCTGCAGCACCCTCAAGGCGGTATGGGCTTCAAGATCACTGAGGGCCAGGGGAAATTCGTCTTCCTGACGGACAACGAGCTGAGATGTGACGCCTGGCCTGGAAGGAGCCCATCGGATTACGCCCATTTCTGCGAGGGTGCGGACCTCTTGATCCACGACGCGCAGTACAGGCC
>CAZOXN010000546.1:0-2647 GCA_964583655.1 uncultured Desulfarculaceae bacterium
TCAGCTCGCCGAACGATGCCGCGCAGTACCACCGCCTCCCCGTCGTGAAAGACCTCTAGTGTGGGGACCAGGAATCTCGAATCCGTCGCGATTGCGGCCTTGATCCTGGCGGACAAAGCCCTCTCGGCAGTCTCCTTCCTAGCCTCTTCCGAGGCCAATCCATCCCTCTCCACCAAGGCGGTGGTGATCGCTGTGACTATGGCCTCGATGGAGGTCACCGACGTATCGAACACCATGTCGTAGTTCTCGGCATCCGCCAGGCGCCTGTGGTAATTGATGTAACAGTAGGCATCCCGATCCTTGTCCACCTTCTTGATCAACCACTCTGCGGTCTGCATGTCCACGTGCTCGCGCATCATGACCCTATCTATGCGCCGCTCCAGAGGGGCGATGACCCTCACCCGAAGGACATACGGTATGTCTGCGAGCAAGAACACAGCGCCCCTGCCCATGATGACCACCCCATCTCTCACGGCGTAGTCGTAGATGCGGGACTCCATGAGGGATACGAAGGCCCGATACCCCCAGTCGAATCTCTCCCACAACGAAGGGGCCGCCTCGTCCAGTTCCTGGCCCAGTCTTTCCCACTTCTCACCGGCGGTCCTCATGTCCTGAAGGATCATCTCTTTGTCCACGTAGAGGTAGCCCATCCTATCGGCCACCTTGCGCCCTATCTCCTCGGCCCCGCTCCCGAAGGCCCTCGACACGGTCAAGACAGCCATTGCAATGCCTCACTCTCCTTGCGATGATGCCGTCCCGTGGTTATTCTCCTTGGTATCTGGCCTGCACTCTATCCGGGACACCTTCACCTTGATCCACAACTTGGCAACAACGATCACTCCCACGGTGAAAAAGGCCTCGACCCCGTATTGCAGAGGCTTGGAGGGTTGCAGGAGGCCCACGACGAACGGATCGGTGATCATCATCTCCCCCCCGACTCGTCCGAGGACCGCAGCGCCGATGTAGATGATGATCGGGTATCTGTCCATGAGCATGGAGAGCAGGTTGCTGGTGAAGACCACAAATGGGATACTCAGTCCGAGGCCGAAGAGGAGCAAGAAGAGGTTTCCTTTGGACGCCCCGCCCACTGCCAGCATGTTGTCGATGGACATGGTGATGTCGGCCACGATGATGATCCAGATGGCCTGCCAGATGCTCTTGGCCTCCCTCTCCAGCCTCTCCTCCGGGGCGCCCTCGATCAGCAGTTTCACCGCTATCCAAAGGATCACCGCCCCCCCTGCCAACTTCACGTAGTCGATGCGAAGGAGCTGGGCCACGACGAAGGTGCACATCACCCTGAGGAGCACGGCAGCACCAGCCCCGAAGATGATCCCCCTCTTCCTTTGTTTGCGAGGCAGTGATCTCACTGCCATGGCGATGATCACTGCATTGTCACCAGCCAGGACCAGGTCTATCAGGACTATGCTGAGGAGGGAGACCAGGAACTCCCATGTGAAGTGTATCTGTCCCAGGGCACCGAGGTCCAAGTCGCTTCTCCTTGCAGAAGGTGGACGGCCAAGCCTGTCCCTAACGACCTGAGGTCCCAAGGCAGGAGGTCTTGCCGCTTGCCAGATCCGCGCGGACTGTTGAGCATTTTGCTCCGGAAAGGACCCGGCCGTCAATCGCCTTCGGGCAAGAATGACCCCTTGACGAGCAGAGGAGAGCGGGGGTGGTTTTTTCTCAGGATCCTTCGGGGAAAGTTGGAGTCCACATGCCCGTTTCCAGGGCTCATGGTGCTCGCCATCATACAACGGGGCCAGGAAGGCCGCCTGGGCGCCAAGCCTCGGGACATCTTCCTGGCCTTTGATTTTGAGGGCAGGCAGTGACAAGGCTGGACCTGGACCCGGCAGTCAAGAAGGCCATGGAGGAAAGGCGGGAAGTCAGGTGTGTGAGATCAGCGCATACGGGTACAATTGTTGATCCATTTTGGGATTGGGCTTCATGGCATGGGCCCTCTGAAGCGCAGGGGAAAGAAGGGGCAAAGGACGAAGGCCAACTAGGATATCCTCGACAGTCTCGGTCGAGCCGTGGATGATTTGGGGAAGGATTGGGATTACTGGGCTCTTGCAACGCACGAAACGCAAGTCGTCACTCTGTTGTGCAGCTTACGGATTGAAGGAAGCGTGCTTTACGAAGATCTATTTCGCAGGCTGGAACAGGAACAGGTCCGCTACGTTGTGGCTGGCGGAGTAGCGATGGTTTTGCATGGAGTCGTACGTTTTAGTGCCGACCTGGATCTGATTGCAGTCGATCCCTTTTTCTGAGCTTGAGGCGCAAGCCGTCCTCATGCGTGCGTCAGGCATGACAATCCCTGTCGTGTCAATGGAACACCTCAAGCTGCTCAAGAGGATGTCAGGCAGGGACCAGGATCTCGCAGACATAGAGGCCCTTGAACATATCGAACGCCTGGGGTCAGGAGATGACACAGAGGCATAGAGAGGGCCCGCATTTTGCTTTTCGCATCCCCGGTGAGAGATTGAAGGACTTCGAGGGTATCTCGGCCGAGGAGAAGCTGAGGTGGCTTGAAGAGGCCAGGGATTTTGTGGCCAGGTTCGTGCCTCCTGAGAAGTTGGCCCTCTGGAGAATGGTTGCGCGCGGAAACCGCGGTGGATGACTGGCTCCAAATGTTTTTTCTGCGGCCCAAGAC
>CAZOXN010000547.1:0-2647 GCA_964583655.1 uncultured Desulfarculaceae bacterium
GCCCACCCCTTCGGGATAACCGTCGTACACGAAGATGGCGGCCTTGCCCAGTTGTGGGTGCATGGGGATGCTGATGCCGCCCACGTCGTCCCTATCGCAAAGGGCGAACAAGGGGAACAGGGCGATGATGGCATGCTCCGCAGCATGGATCCCACCCATGAAGTGGAGTCCCGCCCCCTGCACCCCATCCCTGACGAAGTCCTCCATCTCCATCCAGATCCCCACGGTCTCGAAGACCATGGGAGGCAGGCTCAGGGGGTGGACACTCAAAAGGTCCTGCCCTGAGATCCGTCGTTTCTCGTATCCCACCACCCGTTCGGTCACGCGGAGGCGCCCCTGGCGCACCACGAAGTTCCCCACCGGACGGGAGCGATGGGTGCTCAGGATCTCCGTCTCCGTCTCGGACCTAGCCCGGGTATAGTAGGGGACCTGGACCGGCCTCACGAAAACGTTCCTTCTCTCCAGGTCCAGGCGCGTCACCAGGTAGTGGTTGGCCTTGTGGAGGTATATGGCCCCCTCGTGGCACTCGGAGAAGGTCCTGCCACCCGAGGTCTTGCCCACCACCCTCTTGCTCCCTTCCTCCAGGATGGTATAGCTCTCTCCTGCCGCGCGGATATCCACCTCCGCATGCGGCCTCCTCTTGGGGCTATACCACTCTTGCCCGCTAGCGCTGCGGAGCAGGAGCCGCTCCACCTCCATCTCCCTCACCAGGGGGGCCAATTCCCCTGTCATGTCATACAGGTCTCCCTTCTCTCTGAGGGGTATCTCGGCTGCCGCACAAGCCAGGTGCCCCCTGAGGACCACCCGGTTGGACGGGTCCACCACGACCTTCTCAAAGCGGCTCTCGAACAGGCGTCTGGGGTGCCTCATGAAGTACTGGTCCAGGGCATCGGGCTGGGCCACCAGCACGATGAGCGACTCCCGATCCCCCCGGCCCACACGCCCCCCCCTCTGGCAGGTCCTGATGATGGTCCCCGGGTAGCCCACCAGGATGCAAACGTCCAGCCCCCCGATGTCTATCCCCATCTCCAGGGCACTGGTGGAGATCACCCCTTCCATCTCCCCTGTGAGGAGCCTTCGTTCTATCTCCCGCCTCTCCTCTGGGAGGAAACCCGCCCTGTAGGAACTGATCCTGCGGCCGAGCCTCGGGTCCTCCTGGATCAACCAGGTGTGCATCAGTTCCGTGATCTTGCGGGCCTGGGTGAAGGCGATGGTCTTGAGACCGCTGCCCACCGCCTCACGGAATATGTGGGTGGCCAGGGTGTAAGGGCTCTCCGTCGGGTTCATGAAGAGGACATGACGAGGCGCGGCAGGGGCCCCGTTCTCCTCGATGACAGAGAAGGGGAGGCCTGTGAGGCGCCCGGCGAACTCCCCTGCATTGGCCACGGTGGCAGAGAGGACCACGAACTGGGGATCGCTCCCGTAGTGGCGGCATATACGCCTCAACCTTCGGATCACCTGCACGATGTGCGAACCGAAGATCCCCCGATAGGTGTGAAGCTCGTCTATCACCACGAACCTGAGGTTCTCGAACAACTCCCTCCACTGGGCGTGGTACGGGAGGAGCGAGAGGTGAAGCATGTCCGGGTTGGAGATGATGATCTGCGGGATGGACTCCCTGACCTTCCTCCGCCGGTGGGCAGGTGTGTCCCCGTCGTAGATGGCGCAGTGGAATTCTTCCCCCGCCCCCAGGCGACGAATCCACGCCCGGACCACCTTGTGCTGGTCCTGCTCCAGGGCCTTGAGGGGGAAGAGATACAGGGCACGTGTGCAGGGGTCTGCCAGGAGGGCCTTGAACACGGGCAGGGTATAGGTGAGGGTCTTGCCGCTGGCCGTGGGGGTGGCAACGGCCACGTGCTCCCCCTGATCCACGCGGTCCATGGCCTCGGCCTGGTGCAGGTACAGTCTTTCAATGCCCTGGCTGCGAAGGACCGCCTCCAGCCTCGGGTCCAGGGGGAAGGCGGGCTCGGCGAACCTGGGGGGACGAGGGGGAAGGTATTCGTGGTGGACGATCTGTGCGCAGAATCGCCTGTGACCCTTCAGGAAATCGACGAACTCTCCCACCTCCCGGTCATCCTGACCCATTCTAATGACCCGCTACCCCATGGGCTGGCGAATGCGACACCCTCGCTCCCAATACCTCCTCCCTTGCGGCCATGGATCCGTATCGCCACATGTTGGCCATGACCCTCACCGCTGTCTCCGGAAAGAGATAGCACGGTATGCGTCTGGCCTCCAGAAAAGACCTGCTCTCCTCCAGGTCCTCCTTCATCCCCAGGAGGGTGAAGAAAACTGGCTTCGTCCTCTCTCCCTGCAGGAGCTCCGCCACGGCGCGGTAAGGTCCGGTCCCAGGCAGGGCAAAGGAGATGAATATGACCCCGTCCACATCCTCGCTCGCCAGCAAGGCCCCGAGGGTCTCGGTGAAGGTCCTCTCCGGCCCGTGGACCATCATGTCAGGGAATATGTCCACCGGGTTCTGGGCCTTGGCCGCGGTGGAGATGACCCTGGAGATCCTTCGGCTGGTGGCCTCCCCGAAACGGGCTACCTGGAGCCCGTCGTCCATGGCCGCATCGATGCTCATTATGGCCTGGGCCCCGCTGTACGTGACCAGGGCGATGCGGCTCCCCCTGGGCACCGGCATGAAGAG
>CAZOXN010000548.1:0-2646 GCA_964583655.1 uncultured Desulfarculaceae bacterium
AGAGGAGGTGGGTGCTGATGGGTAGGAAGGTGGAGATGGGGTCCAAGGTGGGGAGGCTTTCTGATATCGGCAGGGTGATAAAGTCAGGGGATTTTGTGGCCATTGGGGGTGGTTGGAGTTGCAACAAGCCCATGGCGGTGATCCGGGAGATCATCAGGCAGGAGATCACCGGGTTGAAGGTGATGTCCATTGTGGGTGGGTGGGAGATGGAGTGGCTTTTGGCGGCCGGGGCCGTGGATCATTTGGTCTTCAGTTTCTTGAGTCTGGAGTCTTTTGGTCTTCCTCCCAATTTTCGTCGTGTGGCGGAGAGGGGTTTGATCAAGCTCACGGAGATCGAGGGTTGCAGCATGATCAAGGGTCTTCAGGCTGCGGGCAGGGGGGTGCCGTTTGCGGCCTTCAAGGGTCCCAAGGGCTCTGACATAGTGAAGGAGGCCCCTGAGTTGTACAAGACGGTGGTATGTCCTTTTACGGGTCAGGAGCTCACGGCGATTCAGGCCATTGAGCCTGATGTGGCGGTGATTCATGCCCAGCGGGCGGACGAACAGGGCAACGTGCAGATCTTCGGGACATCTGCCTCGGATTTGGACATGGCCATGGCTGCCAAGAGGGTGGTGGTGACGGTGGAGGAGATCGTTCCGTCTGATCTGCTGCGGGAGTCCCAGACGGCGACGGTGCTCTTCAGGCCCGAGGTGGACTTGGTCGTGCCGTGTGCATTCGGGGCGAGCCCGTGCAGCTGCATCCCTTACTATGCCCCGCATCTGGTGCAGATGATGAAGGATGTCGAGGGGCTCAATCCCAAGACCTCGCGGCAGTATGTGAAGGAGGCCGTTGGGGGGAGCGAGGAGGAGTATTGGGGGAGGGTGGGGGGCGGGGTGGCCAAGGAGAAGCTCGTGGCCTTGGCGAGGAGGACCGCTCGGATTGAGTTTCCGGAGTCTATCACGGAGGAGCCGGCTTCTGACTTCGGCCCTGCGGATCAGATGGTGGTGAGCCTGGCAGCCACCATCGAGGATGGGGATGCGATAGTGCTTGGTTCCTTCACCCCTCTGGCATACGCGGCTTACATGCTGGCGAAGCTGACCCATGCCCCCAATGCCTTCATAGTGGGGTATAGTGGGGTGGATCCGTATCCGTTTCAGTTGGGGTTTCACACATCTGAGGCTTCGTGCACGGAGTTTGCGGCCGGTCTTTGGTCGATGACGGAGTGTATAGAGGCTTTGCATTTGAGGGGGAGGGGGGATGTGGAGGCGGTCTCCAGTGCGCAGATGGACCGCAACGGCGATATCAACATCTCCTGGTTGGCCATGCCCGTCAGGGATGCCGAGGGCAAGCCCACCGGCGAGGTGAACACGAGGGCCTTGAGGTTGCCAGGGGGTGCGGGGGCCCCTGTGGTCTATGGGCTTCACAGAAAGGGGGTCGCCTATTTTGCGAACCATTCCAAGATGGTTTTCGTGCCCAAGGTGAACTATGTCACTGGGACGAGGTTCTATTTCGCGGATGAAGAGCGCAGGGCCCAAGGTCTGAGGCCTGGGCGCATGGTGGTGGTTACCAATCTGTGTGTGATGGAGATGGTGGAACGCGGTCGTTGGAAGGTATTGTCGTTGCACAAGGGTGTGGAGCCGCAGCAGGTGGTGGAGAACACGGGTTTCGAGGTGGAGGTGGATGTGGGTTGTGCTGTGAGCAGGCCGCCCACTGTCCAGGAGTTGGAGCTGATCAGGCAGATCGACCCGCAGGGGATTCGTTTCCTGGACTTCATGAGCGGGAAGGAGAGGGCGGTGAAGCTTCCCTCTATCATACAGGCGGAGTGGGATTCGGTTTGAGGGGCTTGTCGGTGCGGGGTGTGTGTGGCACTCGGTGATTTCTGAAAGGAGGGAGCGTGTGATGGAGTACAAGGTATTGAAGGTGGAGAAGAAGGAGGGTGGATATGCGGTCATCATCTTCCATCGTCCTGAGAAGTTCAATGCGGCCAATGCCGAGATATTTGGGGAGTTGGCTGCTGCGGTGAGGGAGTTGGATGCGGACAGGGAGGTGGGCTGTATTATCCTCACGGGGCAGACCTTCATTCATCCGAAGAAGGGGACTCCTTATCCGGTGTTTTCTGCTGGGGCGGATGTGGAGCAGTTTGCGAGCATAGGTCAGACAGAGGCGGGTTTTGAGTTCATCAAGGTCTGTTTCGAGCCTTTCAAGGCCATTGAGTTGAGCGAGACGCCGATAATCGCTGCTGTCAATGGTGCTGCTTTTGGTTTTGGGTTTGAGATCGCTGGGACGTGCGACATGGCCTTTGCGGCCAAGAGTGCGAGGTTTGCGTTGAAGGAGATAAACCATGGGGCGTTGCCTGCGTGGACAGTGACCCGTGGGTTGGAGAAGCTGGGCAAGGGTGTGGTGGCCTATCTTTGCATGTCGGCTGTGGAGTTGGAGGCTGAGGAGGCTAGGCGTCTGGGGGTGGTGATCGATGTCTTCGAGGACCATGAGTTGATGCCCAGGTGTGAGGAGTTGGCCAAGAGGATAGCTGCCAACAGTTACATGGCCAAGACCTTCATAAAGAGCGTGCTGAATCGTCGCGCCTACGAGGAGTATCAGGAGGCGGAGCGTTTCATGCCGACGATCTTTGCGACGCAGTACATGCAGGGGGCCTTTGCCAGGTTCCTG
>CAZOXN010000549.1:0-2644 GCA_964583655.1 uncultured Desulfarculaceae bacterium
GCTGGGATGCATTTTGGTTTTACATCGAGGCCCTCACCCACGGGGCAGCCCCCTGTCCAGGAGTACTACTTCAGCACGAGGACGATCGGGCAGAGATGGCAGGCGAGCAGGGAGTCCCGAGAGTGCGAGCCGGGGGGGTGATGGCGAAGGCTTGAAGCGGCAAGAGGGCCGCCTAGCCCAGGCATGGGGACTGTGGCCCGGCCCACTGCACTGAACCTGGATCCAAGGCTCATCCGATGATTGGCCAATCGGCCGGCGCTAGTTATACTTTCAACAGGGAAAAGATCCTCAGTCATCTCGCGGTGCGCCCATGAGGGAATGCAAGTTCCATCCAGGCCGAGAGGCCGTGGCCTTTTGCGAGAAGTTCGAGGTGGGATATTGCCAGGGTTGTTGCGAGGACCCCTCCTTGCCAGAAGGTTGCACCTGCTCCAGCCCGAGGCAGCACTGTCGGTTCCGTTCTCAGTGCATCGTGTGGGAGCGGTCCAAGGAGAGAAGAAGGCGGCAACGTGAAGGCCTCGAGGGCCAGTGACGGTGGCCCCGGTGGCATTCATGAGGGCCGGGCAAGCCCCGGGATAATAGGCGGGTGGGTCCCCTTCTTTCCGGTAAGGATACCATGTCGCATGTCACAAGGTATGGATTATCCGGTCTCACGGGTCTATAATGATCATCGCCTGACCTTGGAAAAAGACTCTCAGGGCAAGTATCCATGCTGAAGCCGATGCAGATATGCGAGGGGAGGATCGTCGATGGGACCCCCCGGCAGTGCCACATCTTGGTCTACGTCAACCCGGACGAGGCCGAACGACGGTACCTGGTAGAGGATCTGGGTATCGACGAACACACCCTGAGCTCGGCACTGGACCCGGATGAGTTGGCCCGTATGGAGTTCGAGCCCAATCACCTGGCATTGATCATAAAGCGTCCTAAGAGCTACTCCTCTGTTGACAACTTCCAGTTCAAGGTGGGTTCCATCGGTCTCTTCGTCTTCACCGAGAGGCTCGTCATCGTCCTGGCCGAGGACATCCCCCTTTTCGAGGGCAGGCAGTTCATCAAGGTCAACTCCATGCAGGATGTGGTCCTGAAGCTGATCTACAGGTCCATCTTTCACTTCGAAGAGCACCTGAAAGTGATCAATGCCTGCAGCGAGCAGATCGAGGGGGAGATCAGCAAGGCCATGGAGAACAGGCATCTGCTGAACCTCTTCACCCTCGAGAAGTGCCTGGTCTATTACCTCAATGCCATAAGCTCCAACAGCCGGGTCATAGAGAAGCTGAGGGTCAACGCGGAGAGGGTCGGCCTCACCCCGGAGAACCTGGAGCTACTGGACGACGTGGCCATTGAGAACAGGCAGTGTCGCGAGCAGGCCGAGATCTATTCCCAGGTCCTTGCTAGCCTGATGGACGCGCGGGCCTCGGTGGTGGGAAACAACCTGAACGTCCTGATGAAGAGGCTCAACATAGTGATGATCGCCCTGATGCTTCCCACTCTTTGGTTCAGTCTCTTCTCCATGAACGTCCCCATACCCTTTCAACAGTCCGGACTCGCCTTCTGGCTCATCTTGGTGACCAGCGTCATGTTGGTCGGGCTTTTGGGCCTCTTGTCCAAGTTCAAGAGGTGGTGAGGTCTTTCGCCGGCAAGGCCGCCTTGGGTTCACGGTCTTTGCAGGGCCAGCCGGCATCGGTAGAGGATGGAGAGGACCTCGAAGGGCTCCTCGATGAGCGCAAAGGTCGGCACTCCCCTGGGCTCCAGGAATGCCTTGGCCGCCTCCATGCACCCCTTGTCCCCGGTGAAGGTGACGTATATCGGCTTTGCGGCGTGCCTTTTGGCCAGCTCCACTATGAAATCCAGGGAAGGGACCCCTGTCCGTTCTGTGAGCATCAGCACTGGGACCACGGCATCGATGTTGGGGTCATCGAGCACGGCCTCCATGCCCTCGCGGTACGCATACTCGATCCCGTGCTGATATGCGGCGGGCCAGATGTCCACTGGGTTGCGCATGGTTATATAGGGAGGGCTGATCTCCTGGAGGCGGCTCCTCGTGGCCTCCTCCACCCTCGGCACCGCCAACCCCCACCGCTCCCTGCACAGGTCGGTGAGTACCACGAGCATGGCCCCGGAAGGCGCCAAGAAGCTCACCCTGTTCCCCATGGGGATGGGCATGGACGCCAATGCCTTGGCCGTCATCACGAGATGGGAGTAATCGTGGATGCGAACGATCCCCACCTGCCTCAGGGCCCCGTCCGTGATCCTCTCATCCGAAGCCATGGCCGCGGTGTGGGCAATGGCCGCCTGGGCCCCCTCTGAGGAAGAGCCACCTTTGAGGAGGATCACCGGTTTGATACGGGTGACCTCTCTGGCGATCTCCAGGAAGAGTCTAGGCCTCTTGAAGCCCTCCAGGTACACGAAGATGGCCTTGGTCTCGGGATCAGTGGCGAAGTACTGGAGCGCGTCGCATTCGTCGACGTCCACCTTGTTGCCCAGCCCCACGAAACGTGCCACCCCGAAGTGCTCAGCGGTCATGATGTAGCGCATGGTATGGGTAGCGAAATTCCCGGTCTGGGCTATGTAGGAGTTGGGACCCCTGGGTATCTTCCCCAGAGGGAAGAAGCTGGATGTGAAGCTGTACGGGGTCGAGGTATGGCCT
>CAZOXN010000550.1:0-2642 GCA_964583655.1 uncultured Desulfarculaceae bacterium
CATCATCTGGGATGGCGTCCGCATACAAGAGGACTCCTTCGTGGAGGACCTCCTCGTGAGTCGCGACTTCCGCCTCCCCCTTCCTGCTCGGTGAGGCATCGCGATCCCAAGCCTCGGGGCATCTGACCTGCATGGAGTTGAAGAGGGGGAGAGGGGTTGGAAGAAGGGCTTGGCCTTTGGGTAGCCAAACGGTGCGGCCTCTTGCCCGAAGGGGCCAGCCTTCGGTGGGAAAGGCTGGTGGCCGACGGGTCGGATCGACAGTTCTTTCGGGTGAGGGCCGGCACCAGCAGCCTGGTGGTCCTGGTGAACCCCGGTGGCACCCCAGAGGGCACTGGGGAGAACGATGCCTACTGGTCCATTGGCCGCCACTTGGCTGATCGCGGGGTCCCTGTCCCGGCCCTCCTTGATTATCACAGGCGACGGGGTTGGATCGTACTAGAGGACCTCGGAGATCTGAACCTCCAGGGCGCTGTGCGGGTCAGCTCCTCGCAGGAGGAGGTCCTGGGGCTCTATGGGCCGGTCTTGGACGCCCTTGTCATTTTCCAGATGAGGGGCAAGGAAGGCTTCCAGGAGGCTTGGTGCTACCAGGGCCCCAGGTACGACCGCCGCCTGATGCTGGAGAGGGAGTCCGGCTACTTCTTGGAGGCCTTTCTCAAGGGCCATCTCGCGTGGAGGGGTGAGCAGGGACCACTCCTCAGCGAGTTCGAGGGGCTGGCCGAGTCGGCCTCCAGTGCCCCCACGGACTTGATCATCCACCGTGATTTCCAGTCCAAAAACATCCTCTTGCCCGCCCCCGGGAGACCCCGCTTCATCGACTTCCAGGGCGCCAGATGGGGCCCGCCCCAGTACGATGTGGCGGCCCTGGTCCTGGACCCCTATGTGGACCTGACCATGGAGACTCGGCAAGCGATCCTATCCTCCTATCTGGAACGCCTCCCCTCGTCCAGGGCCATGGATCCCGAGGCCTTCATGGACCATTACCCGGTCATCGCCCTGCATAGATGTCTCCAGATCCTGGGCGCTTTTGCCTTCCTCGGACACGTGAAGAAGAAAGATCACTTTCTTCAGTGGATCCCTGGCGCATTCCAGCAGCTCCGCTTTCTCCTCCGTGCCCACCCGGGGCTGGCCTGTCCCAGGCTCAGGGAGCTCGTGGAGCTCTTGAGCCCCAAGGCCTCCGAGGGCGTCTGACATGGACCTGTATGCTTACCCACGCGATTCGCCTTGGCTGGGTGCAAGCCGCAGCCAGAGCAGGGTCCCCCCCGTGACCGCACAAGGGATCAGGAGGAGATTCACCAGGGGTATCATGAGCAAGACAGAAGCTCCGGCACCGAAGCCCAAGCTGGCCCAGCGGTGGGACCAGATTTGGGACCAGCGTGCACGGAAGCGGATCCAGTGGCGCATCAGGTAATAGTCCCCGAACTCCAGTGCCAGGAACAACAGCGTCCAGACCGAGGTCGTCACAGCGTAGACGATCTGGCCCACCCCGGGTATGAGATTCCAGAGTAGCAAGACCAGGGAGCCGCACAGGAAGAACACGATCCTCTTCACCTCCTCCAAAGCCGTCCGCCCCAGCTCTCCGAACTGATGTGCCAGGCCTCGCGAGGGAGGCGCATGCCCCCCCATCAAGCCCTCCACCCGCTCCGAGAGTGCGTCGTTGAACGGACCGGCGATGAGGTTTCCCACCACAGTGAAGACGAGCAGGAAGAGTATCCCCAAGACGATGGAGCCCACGGCCCACAACAAGGCCCGCATGAGGGTCAGATACCAGGCATCTCCCGGAGGCAGGAGGAGCTGGATCAAATCAGGGAATAGGGCCACGAAAAGGAGGCCCAGGCCGAAAAACAGCAAGACGTTGATGAAGAAGGGGATCCATACATACTTCCAGAGGCCCCGATTCCCCCAGAGGAAAGAGATCCCCTCAAAGGGTGCCCGAAACCCTTGGAGGAAAGAGACCGTCCTAGACTTCCCAGCCATTTCCCTTCCCACCTCCATCGCAGTATCCAGATCGGCCCACCCAAGGTCCGCTCCTCTATGAGATCGAGGAGGGACCCCGCAGAGTCCACTCCGAGTAGATAATGAGTCGGCGGGTCTTGTCAAGGACCCGCAGCCGCTTGCCCTTCGGCCCTAGCAAGGCACGTGTCAACCAGAGCAATTCCTCAGTCTCATGTCGCTGGGATCCGGGAGTACTAGCCCATTGCCGGCCCTTCCCCTTGCCCCTCACCCTCGAGGGGTGCCGGCCACTGATCCTGCCAGAGGCAAGACCCGGGGAAAATCCGTCCCACCGAGACTGAGGGAATTCGAATCCGTTGACTCCGTCTCCTTTCACGACTAAAATGCCTAAAGAAATGAATCGCGGGTTCGGGTGCCCGTTAGAGGGCGGAGAAAGAGGGAAGGTGGTGCGATTCCACCGCTGCCCCGCAACTGTGATCGGAACGAAATCCACCCATCCGTGAGGCCCTTCTAGGCCTGGATGCGTCGCCACTGGCCGCCCACTGGACGGACGGGAAGGCGTGGAGAGTAGGCTGCCGTCAGTCAGTAAACCTGCCCGGGCCCTGTCTGGACGACCTTTCGAGGGGAAGGCGGCAGATCTCTCTTGAGGAGTGCCCCGACTTTCGAAGAGTCCGGGGCCTTTTTGTTTGGGG
>CAZOXN010000551.1:0-2642 GCA_964583655.1 uncultured Desulfarculaceae bacterium
CCTTGATGCGAAGCTCCCGGCCCGAGGTGATGACCGTCTGACAACTGTTGCATTCCACACACTCGAAGGTGGGGACCGAGAAGTGCCACTTTGGGTCTTCCTGCAGGTATCGAACCCCGCCCTCGTACCCGCACTCCATGCATCGGATCATGGCCGGGACCCTGTTCCAAAGGACCTTCATCCCATCCGCAATGGTCCCTTGCACCAGGGTCTGGATGAACCAAGCCAGTTGGTCGGTGTTCACCAGGGCCACTTCACCCACATCGATGTTGACCTCCAGGACCTGGGCGGCAGAGTTCTCCTGCGCCACCTTGAGGACAGTTTCCACTATGGACTGAGCGACGCTGAATTCGTGCAAATGAGGCTCCTTCGGGCGGGGCCGGACCATGGCCGATGTCGACCCCTCCCCAAATGGAATTCACCGGCTCAAGGCTATGCTCAGGGCCGTAGAGAGCTTGATCACGTCCTCGCTCGATCTGCGCAAACGAACGCTGATGACCTCAGCGATGTTCTTGAACAGATGATAGCCGATCTCGACGTTTTCCTCGGCGAATCGGAGGAAGTGGCCCTTGTCTATCTCGTAGAAGGTGCAGTCGGTCAGGCATCGAACCGTGGCTGACCGCGTATCCTCGTCGAAGAGGACCAGCTCTCCGAAGACCGCCCGGTCGCGCTCCGTCATCCTGGAGAGCGCCTTTTCCACGCTGGGTGAGCCCATTATCTTCAGAGGCAGGGTCAAAGCCTTGGAGACCTCGACGCTGCCCCGTCGCAGGATGTAGAGGGAAGCGCCCTTCTCGCCCTCCTTGATCAGGGTCTCGCCTGCCTTCAGTTCCACCGGCCGGGCCAGGGCGAGGAATTTGGAGATCTGTTCGTCCCCGAGCCCGCGAAACAGGAACACACCTCGGAAATACTCCAGATCCTCTCTCTCGATCCTCCCTCTTTCCTGGTCGACCGCCCCTTCCATGTCGGCACCCTTCTAATGGCGTCTGGGCCCCAGGACGAAGGCCGCGTCCCGGGCCTCGATCAGGCTGTCCTCGGGTGGATTCACCTTCACCTGATAACCCTTCCCTTTCTGGACCAAGGGCAATTCGGCCTCCTCGAACTTCTTCTTGATAAAGGCATCGATGGCACTCATATCGTGGGAGAGGATGTCTGTCAGATCCATCCCCCTGTGCTCCCTGGTGATGGCGACGAGGAGAAGGCCCTCCCTCAGGAGGTGTTCCCGAAGCTCCTTGACCGGGCGACCCACGAAATGAGAAGGGATCTCCGTCCCCCAAAACCCGGTATCGGAGTCCAGGGAGAAGATCTCGTCGAGGACCGCCGTAAGGCCAGGTGATAATGCGGCCCCGGCCATGAGGACCCCCGCCCGCTCGCCCCTCACGATCACCTCGTCCACGTTTGCCCGCATGAGATGGGCCCTGTTGGAAGCATCGAGGATCTCCGCACAGGTCCTGGTCTGAGGGGCCAAGCTCTTGATGGCCAAGGTGGCCAGGACCGTGCGCTCGTCAGCCCTTTCCCTGGCCCTCCCGGCTGAGAGGTCGGGGACAACGATCACCACCGAGGCCGAGGGGATGTTCGCCTTCTTGAGCACACCCTCGTACACGAAGTCACCTCTGACATACTCGAGATCGTGATCCGGGTATTTCTGACGCAAGACATCCAGCTCTTCCGGGGGGAGATCGTTCACGAGCACGAGTTTCAGACGCCCCCCGCCGGAGCCCCTCACCAGTCCTTCTATGAGTTCTTCCACAGATTCGTTCCAACCGCACAGGACCACGTGCCCTTTGAGTTTCACCGCCTCCAAACCCCTTTCCTCTCGAATCTTCTTTTCCACGAATACCGAAGCGATGGTCGCTGTGGTGATGGACAGAAGCACCACTCCCCCGAGTATGGTCACCCCTCCGAGGACACGGCCCAAAGGGGTCCTGGGTACCACATCACCGTATCCAACCGTAGCCACAGTCACTATGGACCACCAGACCGCATCCCAGAACCCCTTGATCTCGCTCTCCGGATGCCCGTGCTCTACCATCAACAGGCCGATGGAGCTCATGAATATCAACGTGAAGAGGACCGCCAGGATCGTGAAGACGCGCTCCCTTTCGAGCCGTTCCCGCGTCCTGCGAAACCAGTTGGATCCCTTCATGGGCCCTCCTCGGGGTCGGACTTGGCCAGGTCACATCCGGCCAAGGGGTCGCCGAAGGCCCTCCCTCGCACACGCACGAGGGAGCCTTTAGGGATCTCTCCTTTGCCCGGCGGGAGCTCTATCCACCAGTGGGCGCATGCAGACGGGACTCCCCATCCGCGCGGTCGCCTCCGCGTCGGCACCGCATAGAGCCGCCCCCCATCAGCCCACACTCGTGCCTCCACGAAACGCCACGCCTCGGGATCCGGCCTCAGGTCCTCCATCAGCGCGCACTCGGTCCACCTGATCTCCCATTTGCCTCGGCTCAGGAGGTACATCAGTCCTGGACGGAGGAAGACCTCGAAGCCCACCTCGATACCCCCGATCCCACCGGGCAGGGCCAGGACCGGGATCCCGCCAGCGTCGAACAGCGCGATGGAGGCCCCAGGTCTCATGCGGACCCCCTTGAATAGGACCCGGGCGCCCAGCTCCTTCATGGCCCTGAAGATGAGGTCCCCCT
>CAZOXN010000552.1:0-2641 GCA_964583655.1 uncultured Desulfarculaceae bacterium
AGACTTCTCTCTGAGAGGGAAGGCCACGTTCTCGAAGACCGTCAGAGAGTCGAAGAGGGCACCGCCTTGGAAGAGGACCCCGAACCTCTCCTTGATCTCCCTGCGCTGTGACGAGCTCAAGCGGTGCATGTCCTGACCGTCGATCAAGACCCTGCCTGCATCCGGCCTCACCAGTCCCATCATGTGACGAAGGAGCACTGACTTGCCGGTGCCGCTCCTGCCTATGAGGGCCATCACCTCGCCCCCACGGATCTCGAGGTCCACCCCTTCGAGCACTCTCTGTCCGTTGAAGGTCTTGTGAATCCCCTCCACCTTGATCATCTCATACCCTAGAAGAGGAACGAGCCCATGAGGTAGTCCCAAAGCAGGATGGAGACGGAGGAGAGGACCACCGCCTCTGTGGTGGCCCTGCTCACCCCTTCAGCCCCATAGCCAGAATGGTATCCCTTGTAGGAGCAGATCCATATCACCAGTACACCGAAACAGAGCGACTTGTAGAAACCGTCCAGCACGTCCTGCATATCCAGGAAGGACTGGATCTCCCCGAAATAGGTCCCGTGGGCCAGCCCCAAGAGCTTCACACCGACAAGGTATCCACCATATATGCCCACCACATCGAAGACCCATGTCAAGACAGGGAAGATCACCACCCCGGCCAGGAGGCTCGGCACCACCAGGTATTGCACTGGGTTGATGGCCATCATGTCCAGGGCGTCGATCTGCTCCGATATCCTCATCACCCCGAGTTCCGCCGTGAGTGCGGAGCCGGCCCTGCCCGTGATCATGAGGGCGGAGAAGACCGGCCCCAGCTCTCGTACCAGGGAGAGCGCAACGGCCGGTCCCAAGAGCGCCTCGGCCCCGAATTTCCTCAGCACGTAGAAGACCTGGAGCCCCAGGACCATACCGGCAAATGCGCCCGTGAGGAGTATCACAAAAAGGGTCTTCACCCCGAGAAAATAGATCCTCTCCACGACCCTACCCCACCGATAAGGGGGGACGAGGGTGAAGGCGAGGACCTGCACCAGGAAGATCCCCATTCGGCCTGCCCCGCGCACGGCCGCCCAAAAGCCCCTGCCCAGCCAGCGAACAGGATCCCACGGCAGGATGGCTTCGCGATTCATCAGCTTGACCCCACAATCAAAGCGCGGACATGGGGAAGTCCCTATGTCCGTCGGTGCCAGTCGTTTTTTTTTCGCCATTATACTTCAAGGGCCTTCCCAGTCAAGGGACTCTATCCTTTCGAGCCGCCTATCCTCTCTCTCACCTTGGCCCATGAAGGGGTTATGAGGAAGCTCTTTTCCATGTGCGAGACCATCATGGCGAACTTCGGCATGGGTGCTGCGAATGAGAGCATATTCTTGGGGACCCAGGGTCTCGCGGAGACATCGAACATGCCCAGCACACACCTGGGCCGAGGCGCGTCTCTCTCCAGGTAGGGGTACTGAACGATGGACCCACAACCTGCGGAGAACGGAGCGAACACCGCGTTGGGCTCTAGCTCATCGAAGTTGGCCAAGGTGAACAGCCCTGAGAGCACATCAGGCTGGGCGAAAAAGATCACCACCTCTGGTTCATCGGCCTCCCCCAAGGCGTCCCATCTCTTGAACACTATGAAGCGATGAGGGGCCTTGAACTCGGGCATCCTCTTCATGATCTCCTTGACCAGCCCTGGTGACTCCTTGTATCTCTCGCCCTCCAGCTTGCCAGGTATCCCGCACGAGAGGAAGTACTCGAAGTCGGGCATGATATCCTGGGTGTAGCCCAGGTACCTCTTGCCCCCGCCACAGCCTATGGAGTCAGCATCGAAGCACAGGGAGCGCCCCTTCCGCACCCTGGCTAGGACGCCGATGACGCACACGTGTCCTGTCGGGGGCTTGACCCTCTCGCAGCCCGCGGGCTCATCGGTATAGTAGAAGCATATGGGCATCTCTGCCCCTCGGAAGTACTTTTCCCATCGTTCGATGAACTCCTGTTTGAAGCCAGCATCCATCTCCCCCTCCCCTTGATCTCGGATATTCTGAGAGAATGCCATGGGGGCCTTCCCCGGACCCCGCCGGCCCGGTAAAGCATACTAGAGTGCCAGCATAAAGGCGAGCCCTTTCTCAGGCGTCTGTGGACTGAGACATAGACGGTCCATAGGGATAAGGCCCAGGCCATGGTTGACAATCGTCTTGGCGTCCCTTACGCTCTTTCTTGTCCACATGGGGAAGCGACCAAGGCCTAGAAAGGGGTCCTCGATGGGAAAGCCGCATCTGGAGTTCGTTTATGTGGATATGCAAGATGGTTGGGAGACGCCTCCAGGGTACCCTCCTGGGATCCAGCAGAAGATACTGGCCAGCGATCTGGACGAGGAGGCCAAGACCGGGAGCCGCTCCAGGCTCCTGCGTTTCGCCCCTGGCTCCTTCACCACAGTGCCCTTCGAGCACGATTTCTGGGAGGAGGTGTTCCTGGTAAGCGGCGAATTGATGGTGCAGGGCCAGCCCTGTCATCCGTACACCTATGCTTGCAGGCCACCCCATACGCCCCACGGACCTTTCAGGAGCGATACGGGCTGCCTGCTCTTCGAGCTGCACTACTACCCGTGAGTCGTGCGGCCCGACGCGGTCTTCATTCTGGCCTGTCGTGCGCCAAGGACCAGGGA
>CAZOXN010000553.1:0-2639 GCA_964583655.1 uncultured Desulfarculaceae bacterium
CACCCGAGGACGCCTCCAGGGCCTGGGCCTTGAGTTTGACCTCCACCAAGGAATCGGCCGCCACGAGATCGCGAAACGAGATAATCCGGCGGTGGAGGGCACTCCCCATCTCCCGCTCGTAGTACCTGGTGTGGTCAAACGGCAAACGTTCGCTGACCAAGTCTACCCCTCCCAACTCCACCTCCAGGGCCCGTATCAGCTCTCCCTCCAGCCCGGCATCAGACAGCAGGGCGCTCATCACCACCTTGGCCTGCGGAGAGGGCCACTGCACCTTCCCAGGCTGATGCAACGGTCCCATGCGGTCACTCTTTTTTGAAGGGAAAACAACGACCAGAGGGCTAAGCCGTCCTCGTCACCCCAAGCCTTCCTTGCTTGGATGCCCCGAGCCTGTCACGAGTTACTTTGGGCAACGAACGGCGTTTCTCGGCCCTAGAGCATACGACAAACGCCCACGATCTTCAAGCCCTCTCCTAGGCTCCTGCCAAGTCTCACATGCCCGAGGGGGTGCCCACCCGGGCCTCCGTCAGATCCTCTGGGTGACACGGCCTCAAGGGGTGCAGCTCTTCATCGGGTCGCCCGTCCTTGTCCCCACACATGGCGTGGGTCAGGGAATACCTTCCACGCCACGCAGGACCCTCAGGAGACGCTCGTTGCTCACTGTGGCGGTGCCAACTTCCCCCACGACTATCCCCGCGGCCAGATTGGCTATGAGGGCGGCCTCTTCAGGAGGTGCGCCCACGCACAGGCCGAGGGTGAAGGCGCTGACCACGGTGTCCCCGGCCCCTGTGACATCGTAGACCTCCCTCGCCACCGTGGGGATATGCAAGTGATTCCCATCCTCCATGAAGAGGCTCATCCCCTCCTCCCCCCGGGTGATGAGCAGTATCTCGCATCGCAGTTCGGCCAGGAGCTTCCTGCCCACAGCCATCAGGGTCTCGTCGGAGGTGATCTCCACACCAGCCGCCTGCCCCGCCTCCTTATGATTGGGGGTGACGACCGTGACACCCCGGTAGAGCGAAAAGCGGCTCACCTTGGGATCCACCGCCACGGTCCGGCCATGTGCCTGGACCATCTGCCGGGCGGTCTCCATGACCGCATCTCCGACTACCCCCTTGCCATAGTCAGAGATGATGACCCCATTCACTCCCGGGGCCTCCCTCCTGAGATACCCGCAGATCTCTTCCTGCTGGGAGGCGGAGACCGGGGCTGGCTGCTCGCGATCTATACGGACGACTTGCTGGCTATGCGCTATGATCCGGGTCTTGAGGGTGGTGGACCTCCCGGTGTCGCGGATGATGCCGGCCGTGGGGACCCCCTTGTGCTCGAGCTCTCGGATCAGCCAGCGCCCAGGCTCGTCCTCTCCCACCACCCCGCTCACCAGGACCTGTGCCCCCAAGGCCTGGAGGTTGTTGACCACATTGGCAGCCCCTCCGAGGCGCAAGCTCTGATCCGTCACCTGCACCACAGGCACGGGGGCCTCGGGGGAGATCCTGTTCACCTTCCCCCATACGAACTCGTCAACGATCAAATCCCCGATTACCAATACCTTGACCTGCCCGAACCTGCGGGGCCACTGTTGCATCCGCCGAATGTAGGCCTTGGCGATCCTCCGCGGCGACTCTGCCAATGCGCTCATGATCACTCCTTCACTGGCCGAAAATCCCCCCTGAAAGACCCCAGTCTTCGGGGCACCCGCTCAAGTGCCATCTCAGCAAGGTCCCATCCACGGCGTGCCTCTCCTCCCACCTACTCCCCGTCCCCCCCCACAGGCGAGCGAGGAGACCGGACGAGATCCAGTTGGCCAGGCCCTTGAACAGCAGCCCCCATCTCAGCAAGGCAAGGGAGCCACGCCCCCTGTGAAGGGCGAAAAAGCGATAACGGGACCGGTAGTACTCCACCCTAGCCCTGGCCAGGTCCTGCACAGCGGATCGGCCCTGCAGGTGCAAGGCCTTGGCCCCTGGGACGTGCAGGACCACCCAGCCAGCCTTACGCATGCGTAGACACCAGTCCGTCTCTTCCAAGAAGAAGAAATAGGATTCATCCAGCCCACCGACACACTCCAAGGCCTCTCTTCGCACCAGGAGAAAGGCCCCGGTGACGGCCTCCACCTCCAGAGGCGCATCCGGAGGCCTCCGTTTGCTGGGAAAACGTCTGGGCAAGAGCGTCTGAAGTAGCCCCTTGGGTATCAACTCGGTGGCCAAGGTTGGCGCCACCCCGAAGGAGTTCTGGGGCCGTCCATTCGGGTGATGCAATGCCCCGCCCGCGATGCCAGCCCCGGGGTGACGCTCCATGGCCTCCATCAGTGCTTGGATGGCCCCTCTGTGCGGAAAGCAATCCGTGTTGAGGAGCAACCTGTACTTCCCCTCCGCCCGTTCCAAGGCTTGGTTGTTGGCGCGGGCGAATCCCATGTTTCGGCTGTTCTCCAGGAGATGAATGTCTGGGAAGAGAGATCGAATGGCCAGGGGGCTCCCATCGGTGGAGCCATTGTCCACCACCCAGACCTCGGTTTCAGACGGCAGTCCCAGGCCCGTCAAGTGATTCAAACAACGGAGGACCAGATCCCTGGTGTTCCAGTTGACTATTATGATCGACAGCTCCAAGCCCTAACCCTCGTTCCCCTTGGCCCCCTCATCGGCCCT
>CAZOXN010000554.1:0-2638 GCA_964583655.1 uncultured Desulfarculaceae bacterium
ACGTCCAACAGCTCAGGGCCTGGACCTTCGATGCCGAAGAGGGCAAGGAGAGGCTCATCGGGATCTTTCCCTTCTTCCACTCGGCCGGTTTCACGGCGGTGATGAACCAGAGCATCTACAGGGCCTTCACCAACATCCTGGTCCCTCGGCCGGAACCGGAGGGGATCCTGGAGATGACCAGGAAGTACAGGCCCACCTTCTTCCCCTGCGTGCCCACGGTCTACGTGGGTCTCCTCAACCATCCGAAGTTCGCCGGTTTCGACTTCTCCTTCATCAAGGGGTGTGTCTCAGGCGCCGCCCCCCTGGCCTTGGAGACCATCAGGGCTTGGGAGAAGGCCGTGGGCACCACCATTGTGGAGGTCTATGGACTCACCGAGACATCCCCCCTGTCACATGCCAACCCGTGGAGGGGAAAGACCAAGGTGGGAAGTGTGGGCGTCCCTGTCCCGGACACGGACTGCCGGATCGTGGACGTCGATACCGGGACCAAGGACCTCGGTATGGGTGAGCCTGGCGAGATCCTCCTCAAAGGCCCCCAGCTCACCCAGGGCTACTACAAGAAACCGGAGGAGACGGCCAACGCCATAAGGGACGGGTGGTTCTACACCGGAGACATCGGGTACATGGACGACGAGGGATACCTGTACATAGTGGACCGCAAGAAGGACATGATCATCGCGGGTGGCTTCAACATCTACCCCAGGGAGATCGACGAGGTCCTGTACGCCCACCCCAAGGTCCAGGAGGCGTGCGCAGTGGGTCTCCCTGACACGTATCGCGGGGAGACGGTCAAGGCCTTCATCGTGCCCAAACCAGGCGAGACCCTCACCGAGGATGAGGTAATGGCCTATTGCAAGGAGAAGCTGGCGGCCTACAAGGTACCGAAGATGATAGAGTTCCTGCCTGAGCTCCCCAAGAGCGCCATAGGCAAGGTCCTCAGGAGGAGGCTCAAGGAGATGGAGATGGAGAAGAGAAAAGAGGGATAGAAGGAGGGAGGCTGTCTTCATGGAGAGGTACGATGTGGTGGTCATAGGGGCGGGCAATGGCGGCCTCACCTCGGCCGCCATCCTGGCCCAGAAGGGATTGAAGGTCCTCCTCCTGGAGCGCCACAACATCCCTGGTGGGTGCGCCACGAGCTTTTGCCGCGGGAGATTCGAGTTCGAGGTGGCCCTTCACCAGCTCAGCGGCATGGGGACCCCGGAGAGACCCGGCCCTTTGAGGGGTCTCCTGGGCGACATCGGGGTCCTGGAAGACCTGGAGTTCGTGGAGATGCCGGACCTTTACAGCGTGAGGATGCCCGACGGGTTCCGCATCACCCTCAAGGCGGACAGGTCCCAGGCCGTGGCCCAGCTCCAGGAGAGGTTCCCCAAGGAGGCTCGGGCCATAGAGAGGTTCTTCGACCTGGCTTATAGGTACGCACAGGAGATGCTCGCCGTCTTCTATTTCAGGGATCCTTCCCCCAGCAGGGACAAGTACCCGGTCCTCTACGGCTATGCCTTCAAGCCAGCGAGCGAGGTCCTGGATGGGACATTCTCCGACCCCCTCCTCAAGACCGTCCTTTCGGTCTACTGGAGCTACGTGGGCCTGCCTCCCACCCGCCTTTCCTTCGCGTACCTGGCCATGCTCTTCTTCACTTACATGGAATTCAAGCCTTTTCACATCAAGGGGGGCTCCCAGGCCCTGTCCAACGCCATCCTCAACAGATTCCTCGCCAGCGGCGGCACCGCCCGGTTCAACTGCGGGGCCCAGCGGATCGTCCTGAGGGACGGGGCCGTGGCAGGCGTGGTCACGGAGCACGGCGATCAGATCTCCTCGAGATGCGTGATCTCCAATATCTCGCAGGTCACCACGTATCTGCAGCTCATCGGGCCCGAGCACGTGCCTGAGCCGGCCTTGGGGGAGATGCGGGGAAGGAGTCTGAGCCCCTCGGCCTTCAGCATGTTCATAGGATTGGACTGCGAGCCTGGGGAGCTCGGCATGGACAGCAGCACCAACTTCATCCTGGCTGGAAGGGACCTGGGGGATGGGATCCTCGAGGCCATGCGGAGGCCGGAGATCCGGGACGAGGCCATGCTCCTGAGCTGTTACGACGTGGCTGACCCGGATTTCTCCCCCCCGGGGACGTGTCAGGCCAACGTGGTCACCCTGAAGTACGGGGAGGCTTGGCTCAGGGTGCCGCCTTTGAGCTATGTGAAGCTCAAGTACAGGTGCGCAGAGGCCATGTTGCGCAGGGTCGAGGAGGTATTCCCCGGGCTCAGGGGGCACATAGAGGAGCTGGAGGTCGCCACCCCCCTGACCCATATGCGCTACCTCGGCCACCCCAACGGGGCCATCTATGGCTTCGAGCACTACACCAAGGACGCCATGTTCTTCCAGCCCTCGCGCCACTCCCCCGTAAAGGGCCTCTATTTCGCGAGTGGTTGGGTGGGAGACATGGGCTTCGAGCCGACCTTGCAGGCCGGAAGGAGGGCTGCCACCTCGGTCCTCAAGTTGCTTCGCGGTGAGGCGTGATATTCTTGTCCGTTGCGAGTTGACAGTTGCCTGTTCCCAGTTGTCTGTCGATGGCCCAACCGACCACGGGGAGGTGGCGTTTCTCGGAGCGGCTTGGCGGAGGCGCTTTGATTTTCCAGGATTTGGA
>CAZOXN010000555.1:0-2633 GCA_964583655.1 uncultured Desulfarculaceae bacterium
TGAAGGGGTGGGTCGGAACCGTCACCTACGAGGGGGACATGGAGGATTTCTGGCCCTTTCTATGGATGGGCCAGTATGTGCATGTGGGGAAGGCCGCCGTGTTCGGACAGGGATGGTTCATCGTAGAGGAAAACCCCTGAAGGGTGGGTGAAGGAGGAGACCATGAGGCAGGGAAAGGGATCCAATGCCAAGGTTATCCCGATTACGGAGGGGGCACAGGTCCAGCCGATCCTGCCGCCGGTTCAATACCATCTCTTCTCTCAGGAGCCGACACCACTGCCCATGCTTGTGGACCGCGATTTCGAGGAGGAGCTGCGTGTAAGCGATGAGATCACCCTGGTGCGTACCGGCGATGCCTCCCAGTTGATCCTCTCGGGCTACGGCCTCTTTGTCAGCAAGAAGGAAGAGAGGATACTCGTGCGCAAGGGAAAGGAGCTGCTTTACGAATTTCCCATGTACAGAATCTCGGAGCTGACCATCGCTTCCAGAGGTGTAACCATCTCCTCGGACGCCATCATGGACCTCTCCGAAAGGGGGGTGCAGATCAACTTCCTCTCTGGATCCGGCAAACCATACGCGAAGATTACCGCCCCCACGCTTTCGGCCACCATCCAGGCCAGAAGAGAGCAGATCCGGGCCCTGGATGACGACAGGGGAGGCAAGTTCGCAAAGACAATTGTCGCTGGCAAGCTCGCAAACCAGAGGAAGCTGCTACTCTATTTCGGGAAATACGTCAAAGGGACGGCCCCTGGGCGTTTCGAGGTGCTCTCACGGGCAGCCGAGGCCCTGAAGGCCCTTTCCAGGCAAGCCATGGAAGTCACTGGAGGGCACATCGAGGAAGTGCGCCAGGTCCTCATGGGAATCGAGGGGAGCTCGAGCAAGATCTACTGGGATGGCGTTCAGCAGATCCTTGCCGAGAGGGTGGAATTCCTTGGCAGGGTCAGAAGGGGAGCTACCGACGAAGTGAATGCTATGCTGAACTATGGTTACGGGATTCTGTATTCCCAGGTGTGGGGCGCTGTGGTTGCTGCCGGGCTCGAGCCTTTTGCCGGGTTCTTGCACGTAGACCGGCCGGGCAAACCGTCTCTGGTCCTGGATCTGGTGGAGGAGTTTCGCCAGCCCGTCGTGGACCGGACGGTCATCGCCCACGTGAATCGAGGGGAGGCCATACTGATGGAAGGGGGGCTCCTCAAGCCTGAGACCCGAAAGGCGTTGAGCCAGAAGATCCTGGAGAGGCTCGAGTCCAGGGAGCATTACAAGGGGAAGAGCTATCAGATCCGATCCATCATCCAGATTCAGGCCCGGAACCTGGCGGCATTTCTGAAGGGCGAGAGGGATTATAGACCGTTCTCTTTCAAATGGTGAACGAGATGGGCAGGGTGGTCAAGAAGGAGGAGTTGGTGCGGACAGGACTAGATGCCTTGGACCTGGCAGGGAGGCCAGGCGAGGTCCTGACTTATGTGTTTTATGACATCGAAAAGGACAAGGTCCGGAATCGCGTGGGATCTGTGTGCAAGAACTACGGGCTGGAAAGGATCCAGTTCAGTGGGTTCGTCGGATACCTGTCCAAGAACAAGAGGGAGGAGCTTGGCGTCAGGCTGCGGGATGTGCTGTCCACGGGCAACGGGAAGATATTGATCCAGCCGGTATGCGAAAAGGATTTTCAGGAATACAAGGAATACATCAACTTCGAGGAAGAGAGCGAGGACTGAAAAAGCTGTCAAGACGCAGGCCTCTCCGGGCGGTGGTCGGGCAGGGTGCGGAATAGGTAGGGGGATAGCCTGGGCGAGGCACAGACGTCCCAGACGGGGCGTGCCGGGGCGGGCGATGGAGCTCAAGGTCAGCGATCTGAAACAGTTTCATTATTGCCCTAGGGTGGTTTACTACCAGTACGTGCTTCCCGTGGAACACAAAGTCACGTACAAGATGGAGAGGGGCAAGGTGGCCCAAGAGGAGATCGAGCGGTTGGAGAGTCGAAGGAAGCTCGTCAGATACGGACTGAAAGAGGGCAGGAGGAGATTCAACGTGTGGATAAGCTCGAGGAGGTGGGGGCTGGCGGGAAAACTGGACATGCTCATCGAGACTGACTCAGGGGTTTTCCCTGTTGACTTCAAGTTCACGCGCGGTCGGCCATACAAGAACCACGTCTATCAACTTGCCGGGTATGCATTGATCTTGGAGGACGTTTACGGGAAGCCGGTGAACAGTGGGTTCGTTTACCTGATACTCCAACAGGACGCGGTTCCTTACGACATCGGCGCGGAGTTGAAGGAGGAATGCGTCCGTACCCTGCAGGAGATCAGGGGGATGGTAGAACGAGAGCGATTTCCGGACGCGCCGTCCCAAAGGGCCAAGTGCGCGGACTGCGAGTATCAGAACTACTGCCGGGACATATGGTAGTTCATCCAACGGGGGTGGCGAGCAAACGGTGCTCTCTGATGGGATACTCCGCCGGCGGGGCACGTGCCCAATATGGAAAGAGAGGATGTTCTTCGCAAACATGCCCGGGTTCGAGGCAACAAACCGTGTTTCGAAAACTATTCACAGCAGCCCTCCAATTCGCTAAGATCTATCAGGCCCTCAGGTTGCTGTAGCAGACCTTGTCCCGATGAAGAGGGAACTGAAAGGATCAG
>CAZOXN010000556.1:0-2632 GCA_964583655.1 uncultured Desulfarculaceae bacterium
GCTTCGGTAGAGAGGGAGGTGCTCCACGATGGGCCGATCGGAGATCACGACCCCCGCGGCATGGGTCGATGCGTGGCGCACCAGGCCCTCCAGGGATCGGGCTATCTCCAGGAGCCCGCCAACCCGCTCGTCCCCCTGGGCCATCTCCCTCAGCCGCGGCTCTTGCTCCATGGCCTTCTCCAAGGTGATCTTCACGCCCTCTGGGATCATCTTGGCGATCTTGTCCACCTCCTCGTAGGCCATCCCGAGCACCCTTCCCACATCCCGCACCACAGCGCGGGCCTGCATCTTGCCGAAGGTGGTGATCTGAGCGACCTTGTCCTCACCGAACTTGTGGGCCACGTAGCGGATGACCTCGTCCCTGCGCAGCATGCAGAAGTCTATGTCGATGTCGGGCATGCTGCGGCGTTCAGGGTTCAGGAATCGCTCGAAGAGCAGGTTGTAACGAATAGGATCGATGTCCGTGATGTTGAGGCAGTAAGCGACCAGGCTCCCGGCCGCGGAGCCGCGGCCCGGCCCCACCGGGATCCCCTCTCGCCTGGCGAAGGCGATGAAGTCCGCCACGATCATGAAGTAACCGGAGAAGCCCATATCACGGATGAGGTCGATCTCTCTGCCCAGGCGTTCTTCATAGGAGGACTTCCTCGCCTCGTACCACCCTGGGTCCCTCTGTCGGATCTCCTCCATGCGCCTCTCGAACCCTTTGCGGGCCATCTGCTCCAGGGCCTCCTCCAGGACCTCCCCTTGGGGCAGGGGGAAGCGCGGGAAATGGTATCTCCCCAGATCCAGCTCCACGTTACACTGCTCGGCCACGAGGATCGTGTTCTCCAGGGCCTGGGGGATCTCCCGGAAGGACTCGGCCATCTCCTCTGGGGCCTTGAAATAGAAATCCTGGGTCTGGAATCGCAGCCGATTGGACTCCTCCAGTGTCTTTCCGGTCTGTATGCACAAAAGCACATCGTGGGCCCTGGCGTCCTCCTTCCTCAGGTAGTGACAGTCGTTGGTGGCCACAAGGGGAAGCCCCATCTCCTTGCCCAGCTCCACCAACCCCCGATTGACCTCGATCTGCTCCGGGATGCCGTTGTCCATGACCTCCAGATAGAATCTGCCCGGGAAGACCTCCCTGTACCAGGCTGCCACCTCCATCGCCGAGCGGCCCTGCCCTGCCAAGAGGAGTCGTGGGATCTCGCCGTGAAGACAGGCGCTCATGGCTACCAGACCCTCGCTGTGACGCTGGAGGATCTCCTTGTCCACCCTGGGCGTGTAGTAGAACCCCTCCTGGTACCCGGCCGTCACCAGCCTCAGTAGGTTCTTGTACCCCTTCAGGTTCTGGGCCAGGAGCAGGAGGTGATGATTAGTCTCCTGCCCCGCAGGGCCTGGGGCCCGATCGAAGCGGCTCCCTGGGGCCACGTAGACCTCACAGCCGATCAACGGTTTGATCCCGACCTGCCTCGCCTGCTTGTAGAACGATATGGCGCCGAAGAGGTTCCCGTGGTCTGTGATGGCCAGGGCGGGCATGCGATATGAGCGGGCCAGCTCCAGTGCCTGGGGGACACGGATGGCGCCGTCCAGGAGACTATATTCGCTGTGCAGGTGCAGGTGTACGAAAGGGGCATGCCTCATGACCCGCTCACTCCCACTCGATGGTGCTGGGCGGCTTGGAGGAGATGTCGTAGACCACGCGGTTTATGCCGCTGACCTCATTGATGATCCGGTTCGAGATGCGGCGCATGAGGGGATCAGGGAGCCTAGCCCAGTCCGCCGTCATCCCGTCCTGGCTCGTCACGGCCCTGATGGCTATCACCTCCTCGTAGGTACGCTCGTCCCCCATGACGCCCACGGAGCGAACCGGGATATAAACGGCAAAGGATTGCCAGAGCCTCTGGTACAGGCCTGCGTTCCTTACCTCCTCTATGAGGATGGCGTCGGCCTTTCTCAGGGTATCGAGGCGCCCTTTGGTCACCTCCCCGACGATGCGGATGGCCAGCCCTGGTCCTGGGAAGGGCTGCCTCTGGACGATGCCCTCGGGGAGGCCGAGCTCCTTGCCCAGGACCCTCACCTCATCCTTGAACAGCTCCCGCAGGGGCTCTATGAGCTCCAGGTCCATGATCTGAGGGAGTCCCCCCACGTTGTGATGGCTCTTGATGGTCGCAGAGGGCCCTTTGAATGAGACGCTCTCTATGACATCGGGGTAAAGGGTCCCCTGGGCGAGATAACGTATGCGGCCCAGCCTCCTGGCCTCCCTCTCGAAGACGCGGATGAACTCCTCGCCTATGCCCTTGCGTTTGGCCTCAGGGTCCGTCACGCCGGAGAGCCTCTTGAGGAAGAGCTCCTGGGCCTCCACGTGGATGAAGTTCCCGCCGAAGCGCTCCCTGTAGGCCCTCACAACCTCCTCGGCCTCGCCGGCTCTCAACAGGCCGTTGTCCACGAAGATGCAGTGGAGCTGCCGTCCCACTGCCTGGTGCAGCAGGGCGGCGGTGACCGAGGAGTCCACCCCGCCGCTCAAGGCGCAGATCACCTGTTCCGAACCCACGCGGCGCCTCAGTTCCTTGGTCGTGGCCTCTATGAAGGAAAGCATGGTCCAGGTAGGGCGACAGCGGCACACACGGAACAGGAAGTTCTTGAGCATGGC
>CAZOXN010000557.1:0-2631 GCA_964583655.1 uncultured Desulfarculaceae bacterium
GTGCTCAGCAAAGGCACAAGGGGCGGGGCATTGCGAAGGGGGCGAAACGAGAAGCGCTCTATGATCAAGGAGACTATCCCCGAACAGATCAAGGCGAGGGGAAAGGCCACCAGAAAGGGCATCCCCATGTGGATGAAGGCCAGCCCCAGGATGGCCCCCAGCATGAAGACCTCGCCGATGGCGAAGTTGAGCATGTTCAGGATGCCCATCAGGATGGTGAAGGCCATGGCTATCAGGGCATAGGTGCTGCCCAACATGATCCCGTTAAAGAGCTGCTGGATGAACACCCTCTACTCCCCTCTGGTCTCTCTCTCCAATGGCTTCTCCTTTATATGACTCCCCCCCACGGAGTAATCCAGCCACTTCACCCTTGGCCTGGGATGCCCTCCGCGGATCAGGTCATCCACCCACAGGAGGAATCTCCTCGCCCTCTCGGACCGACTCACCGCCACCGTGGAGAGCCTGTGATACCAGACATTGGGCCGGTTCCAGGGGCACACGCTGATGCAGCGGGCGCAGTCGTTCCACTTCTCGGGGTTGGCGACCCAGAAACGCATGCAGCGCTCCGCATCGACGTTCCATTTCTCCACGCCCCGCACCACCTCCTTCTCCCCATGAGGGATGGCCTGGGATGGACAGTTCCTGGCGCACTTCCTGCACGTCATGCAGGTCGCCACGACCCCGATATCCACAGGACTGTCCGTTGCCATAGGCAGGTCAGTGGTCACAGTGGCGAGCCTGACCCTGGGGCCGTAAGGGGCCGTGATAAGGATCCCGTTCCTGGACAGCTCACCCAGGCCAGCCATCACAGCGATGGGGACATGGAGGACCCACTCGTTGATGAAGAAGTGGGCCCTCGCCGGGTACCCCAACTCCCGGATGTAAGCAGCCAGGGGCACGGCCACCTTGGCCGCGTTGTAATAACCGAGCCCCACCTCGGCGTTATCGACCCAACCCGGCGAGTAGCGCATGCGGCCGTAGTCCATCTCCACCGCTATGGAGATGGCATATCTGTGGGGGAGATGGATCTCCTGGCCCGCGGTCCCCTTGGCGAAATCGATCCTCAGGCCGGAGTGGCTGTACACGTAGGCCTGATCCAGCTCGCAGATCCCCACCAGGTCCGCCCCCAGGAACTTGGCCACCTCCTTGATGACGGCAGCCATCCTGCCTGGCCCTGGCACCTGTTCCATCTTCGGATTGACCGGCCCGTCAGCCACGTTGCGCCAGGAGCGCATGGCGACGTTCATGGCCCTGGTCTCCGGGTAGAATATCCTTCGGAACGGATCCAGTGACTCCGACGTCCAGCGCTCCTCGACCTTCTCACCCAGCGCCCCCATGGCAGCCAGGGTGTGCATCTGCTGGCGCTGGTCGAAGCGCTCCTGCGGTCCGACTATCCTCGTGGTGAGCTTCTTTCTCATACTCATGTCCCCTCTGGTCTGCCTAATAGGGGCGGGACCCGCAGGTCCGGAGCGTCTATCTTGGCCCCACTGGACACCCCCTCATCTCTTGGATCACGTACCCTGACCGATCCTCTTCCTAGAACGGCACCCCTTCGCGTTCGTCCACGAAGCGTTTGGCCTTGTGGTCCCACCTGGGGAGGCTCCCGGCCGGCGCGATCTCCACAGAGGCACGGATGTTCAGCCCCAACTGGAGGGCCTTCTCCACCCTCCTCTGAAGGGGCACGTAATCGTGCGGCTCCACTCCCCTGGCAGGCTCGATCTGCACCACTATCTCGTCCAGGGAGTGTATTCGCTTAAAGACCACCCTGAACTCCTCCACCTCCCCGAACCCGCGGACTATCTCCTCTATCCGACTCGGATAGACTATGATCCCCCGTATCTTCTTCATGTCGTCGAGGCGGCCCAGGACACTGCCCTCTAGAGCGAACAAGGTCCTGCCGCACTGGCATCGTCGCTCTGCCACAGTGACGATATCCCTGGTCCTGTACCTGATGAAGGGATAGGCCCGCCTCTCCAGATTCGTAAGCACGAGCTCCCCGGTCCCTCCCGGTCCCACGGGCTGATCCGTCTCCAGGTCCAGGACCTCTGGGTAGGCCCAATCCTCGTTCACGTGGGTGATACCAGACTGGAACTCGCAGTTGAATCCCCATGGGCCGATCTCAGTGGACCCCAAGAAGTCGAAGCACTTGCAACCATAGGCCTCCTCGATCCTCTTCTTCACCCCCGGTATGGCAGCCCCGGCCTCCCCTGTGTGCCACGAGATCCTGACGTGGGCCTCTCGGGCCAGGTCTATCCCCTTCTCTCGCGCCACGTCGGCCATGTGGATGGCATAGGAGGGGGTGCAACCCAGGACCGTGATGGGATAAGTCAGCAGGGCCTCTATCCTCTGCTCGGTCCTCATTCCCCCGGAGGCGAACAAGAGGCAGCCGATCTCCTGACAGGCATAGTACCCGGCCCAGAACCCGATCCATGGCCCGAAGCTGAAGGCGGGCATCACCATATCCGCCTTTCGTATCCCGTACGCATAAAGGTTTCTGGCGTAGATGTGACAGAACTTGGCCCAATCCTCTGGTGTATCCAGGATCCTCAAGGGCTTGCCGGTGGTGCCCGAGGACAGATGGATCCTCTGGCACTCCTCCTGTGGTACCGCCAACTGCTCTCCCCACGGGGG
>CAZOXN010000558.1:0-2626 GCA_964583655.1 uncultured Desulfarculaceae bacterium
GTGTTCAGGGTGAACTCCTTGAAGGCCAGGTCAGCGCCAGCGACCCCGGTCATGAGCCTCCCGCTCATGGCGATGATCTCGAAGTCGTTGCCGTGGAGGTGCATGGGATGGAGGTCCCTGCCCGCCCCCACCAGGCGGATGAGCACCCTCTCCCCAGGGTGCATCCTTGGCTGGCAGTTGTAAGGCTGGGTGGGTAGCCAGGGCACGAAGGCATCGGCCATCATGTCAGGCCAGTTCCTGCCGTTTATGAACCAGGCCGTGGGGAAGTAGCTCGTGGTGTCGATGAGGGCCCACCTGCCTGACTCGACGTACCTGTGGAACCTCGGGTCCATCTCCGTGATGAGATAGAGGAACTCCCTGTCGAACCTGGAATCCGAGTGGTTGTAAGCGTGTCTTCCGTCGTTGAAGCCACCCCCTGTGGGATAGACAATGATCGCCCCCACGAGCCCCATCTCCACCTGGAGGTCCGCACGGGTCCCGCTCCGATAAAGGTATGTCCCTGGGTTGGCCGCCGTGAACTCGTAGACCACGATGGACTCGTCTTCGGGTGTGGCCGGGTCGTCGGCCTGGGCGGCCTCGCGGGTGAGCAAGCCCTGCACCCCGCCCGATGCCTGGACCTCATGTCCTGGGAAGACTATGGACACGTTGCCCGCCTGGAGCGGGAGCTCGTTTCGCAGGGCCACGGTCACCACGTCTCCCTGGTTCACCTTGATGACCGGGCCAGGATACTGCATGCGGTTTCCCTCCAAGGCGTAACCCCACATGAGGAAGGTATCCCCGTCCCCGGTGGCGATGAAGTCCTGCTTGGCCACCAGGCTGAAGAATGTCCCCGTGACCCCATCGATCCTGGCATGGGCCGTGGGGCCGCACACGCCAAGGAGCGCCGCCATCGCCACCAGCCCTGATATGATCCCTCTGAGACGCATCGCACTCATCCTCGAACCTCCTCTCGGATATCCCTAATTGATCCTGATCTCGGTCATGAGCCCGCCTCGATCCTGGTCCCCGTTGGACAGGTTGGCCAGATCCGTGGCATACAGGAAATAGGTGCCAGGGGTGATACCGCTTGTATCCAGGATCACGTCGAAGGCCTGCCCCCCTCCCACCTGGAGGACGTTGACGGTCATGGAGGTGTCCAGGCCGGTCGGCCCCCTGAGCAGTGCCGCCCCCCTTCCCACCACCTTCATGGGGACCCCCAGTGTGGTGGCGATGGAATAGATGTGGGTCGTAGAGACGTTGGATACGCGAAGCAGCACCCTCTGGCCGGAGGTGGCCTCGATCATGGTGGGGACGGTCTGGGCCTCGAAGTCTATTCCCCCCCGGCTGCTGCCGTTGTTGTTGATGGGGTCCGGGTTGATGGTGTCGGGATATCCGCGACCGTTGATCATGGGGTAATTGTCGTACATGGCGGCAAAGGGCAGGGCCTGGATGGCCAGGTGCTTGTCATGGAACACGCTGTCGAAGGCCGTCATCTGGACTGGATACGCCACATCGTAACCCGTGGAGCCGTCCCCGTCGTTGTACGCGAACTTGGTGAGGCCCCCTATATTGGTCCCGTCCTGGGAGGGCTTGACCCAGAGGTTCCCTATCATCCCCATCTGCATGTGTTCCGCAGCCTCCACGTGGCAGTGGTAGAAATAGGTCCCTGGGACAGCGGCGTTGTAGTAATAGGTGAAGCTCGCCCCCATGTTGGGGGTGGGAGAGGGCTCGGGCAGGCCGTCGAAGATCGGCGCCGCATGCGGGAACCCGTGCCAGTGCACCGAGTGCGGGTCGAAGAGATCCGGCCTCATGACCATCCCCACGTTGGTGAGGGTGAGGTAGAGCTCCTGGCCCTGCTCGAGCTCGATGAGGGGGGCAGGGGCCATGGCCTTGAGGGACTGATCCACCACCACGCTGGTGAGATCCGCTGGGTTCGAGCTGGCCAGGCCGAAGCTGAAAGTGTACAGGGTACGCCCGTCTGCCATCCTGGCGAAACCGTCCCCACCCGTGATGTGCATGCAGACCACATTGGGGTCGTCGGAGATCCCGTCCCCGTCCGTATCAGCCGGGCATTGGACGAACAGGGCAGCCCCTGCCGGGCCGCTCAGGGCCAGGCCGAGGAGGATGGCCAGGATCGGGGTCATGAGCCTCGTCATCTTGATCATGGTGCCACTCCTTTCGTGGTCTTGGGCCGCCGGGCCGAGCCCGGCGGCCTCTCTATTCTGGGTCATGGGAACGGGACCGGCTTGGAGTCCGTCCTCCCGCTGCTCAAGGCGATCACCGTCACGTTTCCTGAAGGCCTTCGCGTGGGTCGATAGTTCAGGACATACGATCCCATTGCCGGGTTGTAGGTCATGGGCACGTCGTAGGTGCGCCTTCGCGCATCCATCCATCGGGCGTTCAACCGCTCTGTGCCGCCACCCACGTTGACCGTGGCGTAGACCCAAAGGCGCCTCTGCCCCGAAGAGTAGGAGGTGCTGGTAATGGTGGGGGTCGCCACCACCGGAGGGGGCGGGGGAGCAGGAGGCCTGAACTCGTCCGCCCCCATATCCACGGCCGGCCCGAAGGGTCTCGCCTCCCCGTCGTAATCCAGGGCCAGCTCCGCTATGCCGCCTGGGTCAGCTGGCGGAACACCTCGTCCAGCCGC
>CAZOXN010000559.1:0-2597 GCA_964583655.1 uncultured Desulfarculaceae bacterium
GCGATGGTTTCGGGTTCGTCAGGGAGGGAGAAAGGGCGGTGAAGATCCCTCAGCTCGGGATCGTCACCATCGAGGACGACGTGGAGATAGGGGCAAACGACACCATAGATCGGGCCTCCTTCGGCTCCACTACCATCAAGAGGGGGGTGAAGACCGACAACCTGGTCCAAGTTGGTCACAATGTGGTCATCGGGGAGGATAGCCTTCTGGCCGGGCAGGTGGGCATAGCCGGCAGCACGGAGCTGGGCAGGGGGGTGACCCTGGCGGGGCAGGTCGGCGTGGCCAATGGGCTCCGCATAGGGGATGGCGCAGTGGTGGGGTCCAAGTCTGGGGTGGCCCAAGACGTCCCCCCGGGGGCCGTGATCAGCGGGATACCGGCAATCCCCCACAAGACTTGGCTCCGCAATGCCCAGATCGTCCAGAGGCTCCCCGAGTTGGTCAAGAGGCTCAGGACCCTGGAGAAGAGGGTCGAGGAGCTCGAGAGGGAGGTCCATGGCAGGAAAGACAGATAGGGTCCTGGAGATAGAGGATATCATCAAGGTCCTTCCACATGGGTTTCCATTCCTGTTCATAGACAGGGTCCTGGAGTTGGAAGAGGAAAAGAGGATCCTGTGCCTCAAGAACGTCACGATCAACGAGCCGTTCTTCCAAGGCCACTTTCGGGACAAGCCGGTCATGCCAGGGGTCTTGTTGGTGGAGACCATGGCCCAGGCAGGTGGGGTATTGGTCCTGCACTCTCACGGCAAGGAGTACGCAGGTAGGGACGTCTACTTCTTGGGGATGGACAACGTCAGATTCAGGAAAGTGGTAAGACCGGGCGACCAGTTGCAGGTGGAGGCCAAGGTCCTCAAACGTCGAGGTACTGTGTGGAAGTTCGGGTGCAGATGCATGGTGGATGGGGAGACAGTGGCGGAGGCGGAGTTGATGGCCATGGTGGAGTGAGAGGAAGGGTGGGGGTGGAGGGACTGTGCGTTGCTCGCGGCTAGTCCATGTTGGCCTTGAGGCGAGGAGGTGGATGTGAGCGGCCCCAGGATCCACCCGACCGCCATAGTCCATCCCAGCGCTGAGCTGGGAGAGGATGTGGAGATCGGGGCGTATGCCATCGTAGGGGAACGGGTTAGAATCGAGAAAGGGACGCGCGTCGGGGACCACTCCCGGATAAGCGGTCCTACTCATATAGGGGAAGGAAGCAGGATATTCCCCTTGGCCGTCGTGGGCGAGGACCCCCAGGACCTCAAGTATCGTGGGGAGCCTACCGAACTCATCGTGGGGAAGCAATGCATCTTCCGGGAATTCTGCACCATCCACAGGGGGACCGTTCAAGGGGGCGGCCGCACGGTCATCGGCTCCCACAGCTATTTCATGGCATACAGCCATGTGGCCCACGACTGCATCATCGGGGATCATGTGATCATGGCCAACGGGGCCACCTTGGCTGGTCACATCGAGATCCAGGACCATGCGATCCTAGGGGGACTGGTGGCAGTCCATCAATACGTGCGTATCGGTTGCTACGCCATGGTGGGAGGCTTCAGCGGTGTGGCACAGGACGTCCCACCTTACACCTTGGCCGCTGGCGATCGCTCCAGGCTCTTTGGGCTCAACATGGTGGGGCTTAGAAGACACGGCTTTGCCCCGGAGAGCATCAGGGGGCTCAGGAAGGCCTACCGCCTCCTGTTCCGGTCCAATACCCCCCTTCAACAGGCGATCGAGAGGGTCCGTGAGGAGATCCCAGGATGCGCGGAGGTGGAGACGCTCCTGAGGTTCTTGCAGGGGTCCCGCCGGGGGATATGTCGATGAAGTCATGGTAAGCTTCGCTCTGTGCCTCTTCTCGCGGAAAAACCAGCGTGCCCTCGAGGGCTCCTCGATTTGCGTGGGCCCCTTCTCTTTGTAAAAGGCTCGGATGGGTGCTAAGATTCGTTGGGCTCACCGGACAACCTGGGCCCCATGGGACGAATCTAAAGGACCGGGAGTGGGCCGCGATGTCGCGACGAAGTCCAGGCCTCCAAGGGGGCCCCGGACCGACCATGGGCCTGATAGCTGGCAATGGACCGTTGCCGGTATTGTTCGCCAGGGAGGCGCTTGCCCGAGGCTTCACCGTGGTGGCGGTAGGGCACCAGGGGGAGACCTCTCGAGGACTGGAAGGATTGGTGTCGAGCATGGAGTGGGTCCAAGTGGGTCAGCTCGGTGCGTTGATCCGGTTCCTGCGCAGTCACGGGGTCACGCAGGCTGTCATGCTCGGGGGGATAGACAAGAGGAGGGCTATCAAGGGGCTCTCACTGGACGAGAGGGCCAGTAAGCTATTGCAGGATATGGCCTCCAGAGGGGACGATCGATTGCTGTCGGCCTTGGCCAGGGAGTTGGAAGGGGAAGGCATCCAGGTGATGGGGTTCAAGGAGTTCGTGCCTTCCTGGATCGCACCTCTAGGATCTGTCAATGCACGGCGACCGACGGCGAGGGAAATCCTGGACCTGAAGCTGGGGATAAAGGTACTGGCTCACTTGGGCCCCATGGACATCGGACAGACTGTGGTGGTCAAGGAAGGGGTGGTCCTCGCGGTGGAGGCGGTGGAGGGGACCGATCAAACGATATCGAGT
>CAZOXN010000560.1:0-2595 GCA_964583655.1 uncultured Desulfarculaceae bacterium
GAGACCCTGATGCAAGATTCCACCATCAGGGAGACCTATCTCGGTTTGTAGGCCTTCAGCTATTATCGAAGAAGGGGCGGCTGTCCGGCTGACACCAGGCGGCTACACCTTCTGCCCCACCAGGAAGCCAGAGGCCACCGCCTCCATGAGCATGCCTGGATCCGTGCAGTCCCCCACGAGGTACACGACCGGGACCTTGGCCTTGAGCCCCTCGGCCAGGTCCAGGTTCTTGGTGATCCCCACCTTCACCACCGTGTCCGCCTCGACCAGTTCCTGAGATCCAGCACGCTCGATCTTCACCCCTCTGTCGGTGATCTCCAGGACCTTGGCACTGGTGATGAGCTTGGCACCGCCCTCCCTCAGGGCCTTGATGAACAGCCAGCGGTGCATCATGCCGATGTCGGCCCCGATGCGCCCTGACTCCTCTATGATCGCCACCTCCTTGCCCCTGCTCAACAATGTCTCACCCAACTCGCAGCCCGGGTAATTGCCCCCCAAGATGGCCACCCGCTTCTTGAAAGGGAAGTCGAATCTCAGTAGCCACCTGAGGAGATCGGGATCGTAGAAAAACCTGATGAAGAGCCCGGCGAAGAAGGAGATGACCCTCCTGGAGATCCCCCCCTTGGGCACGGATCCCCCCCCGAAGACGGCTTGCACGTCCCGGCGGTCCAACAGGATCTCCGAGTCAGCCCCCGGCACCCCCAGGGGAGGGGCCGCCCCCCCAGCGGCCACCACCACCACATCCGGGTTCATCTTCTCGATCATCTCGGGGGTGACGGTGGTGCCGAGCTTCACCTCTATGGGGAGCCTCTTGATCTCCCTGGTCATCCAGCGAAGCACCGGTCCCAACCTCCAGTTGGTGATGGATGCCAGCAAGAGCGCCCCACCCAACCTGGGGCTCTGCTCGCAAAGGGTCACCCTGTGGCCCCTCAGGGAAGCGATCCGAGCCGCCTCCATCCCCCCTGGGCCACCTCCCACCACAAGCACCTTCTTGTTCACCGGGGAGAGCCTCTCGAAGGGGTACTCGGCCTCCCTGCCCATACGGGCGTTGACGCTGCAGTAAACAGGGGGGTTGTCCGAGTCCTCCAGGCAGCGACAGCAGTTCATGCACGGCCTGATCTCCTTCAGCCGGCCCTGTCTGGCCTTGTTGGGGGCCTCAGGATCTGCTATCAGGGCACGGGCCATCCACACCATGTCAGCCCTCCGCTCGGCCACCACCCGCTCGGCCACCCGGAAGTCCTGGATCTGGTTCCCGGCTGCCACGGGGATCGTGACCGCGGCCTTTATCCCCTCTGCCAGGAAGACCCATCGCCCCTGGGGCACCGGGGTCTGCACCACCGGCACCGAGGTGTAATGCCAGCCTGCCATCACGTCGATCTCGCAGACGCCTGCCTCCTCCATCATGCGCGCCATCTTCTTGCTGTCTTCCAGGCCGTAACCCTTGGGCTCCAGGAGGTCGTCACCGCTGATGCGGGTGGTTATGGGGAAGTCCTTGCCGGCCTTTCCCTTTATATCCTCCACGATCTCCAGGAACAGGCGCATCCTGTTCTCGAGGCTCCCCCCGTATTCGTCCGTCCTCTTGTTGGTCAGCGGGGACATGAACTGCGAGATCACGTACCCCACCGAGGCTATGATCTCCACCGCGTCGAATCCTGCCTTCTTGGCCCTGAGGGCGCCGTCCCCGTAAGCGGATATCATCTGGTGGATCTCGTCTCGCGTCAGTTCCCTGGGCATCGTGGGCTCGTACGGTCCACCCATGCGAAACGGGGTGCCGGGCTTGCCCGTGATGTTTATACCCGAAGGGCTCACCACCTCTACAGGGCCGTCCCCGAAGGCCCAGCAGTAGCCTACCCCCATCTGGGCATATGCCTTGGCCCCGTGCTCATGGATCGCGTCAACGACCTCCCTGAGCCCCGGGATGAACCTGTCATCATAGAGCCCCTTCATGGGGTCGTCCATGAGCCTTGTGGCAGTGCAGCTTATCCCGATGAGGGCCACCCCACCCTTGGCACGCTCGGCATAGAAGGCCTTCATCTGGTCTGAGACGTACTCATCCGCACCCATGGTCACGGCCATGGCCGGGAGCTTGATCCGGTTTCGAAGCAGCATGTTGCCCACCTGGATGGGCTCAAAGAGGGCCTTGAGTCCTTTGCCCATAACTAGTTCCTCCTCACCCCTTCAACTCCTTGAGCATCTTCACGCTGTCGAAGAAGACCGTGTTGGTCTTGATCTTCCCTGCCTCGAAGACCATCCAGTCCACGGCCGTGAACTGAACCTTCTTCCCTTGCGGGGTCGTCATGGTGGCCACGATCTTGATGGTCGCCTTGTCCTTCCCAATGATCACATCCACTGGATCATCGTTGTGCTGTGGGTACCAGACCGGGACGCTCTCGTAGAACTTGCGGATCTCCTCCTTGCCCTTCATGATCCCCGACAGGGGGACCGTGAACTCCCCGTCCTCGGCCCAGAGATCCATGAGACCATCGAAGTCCTCACCGTTGACGCACTCGAAGTACCTCCTTATGACATCCTCCATGCCCCCCCCTTATCGCATACAGGATCCGTTGCGCATGCCCCTCGGCCGGGGCGTCCTTG
>CAZOXN010000561.1:0-2584 GCA_964583655.1 uncultured Desulfarculaceae bacterium
AACGCCTTGTCAACCCGGCTCGAACTCGGGGAGCGTGGACTGGGCCACTACCCTCTCGGGAGGGATGTTCAAGTCTTCACAATAGCGTCCCTGCCCGGGGGTCAGGTGTAATGCGCAGACTTGCCCGTGCATGCAGGGGCGATGGGGTGGTGGCCAAGGCGTGTAGCACAGGGTCATGGGGTACCATCGCATGGTGGGCACGGCAGATGGACGGTTATCCCGTGCAATGGGTCAGCAGGCGATCCAGCGCCAAGGCGTTCCGCGACCGGGAAACGGAAGAGGGATCCGTGGAGCCCATCAACTGTTGCCCATCCGCGCGGTCCTCAAGTCTCACAGGCTTCGTCCGATACTGAGCTACAGGGGGTGAGACAGGTCCCCTGGGGAGGTACGGTCTAGGCTCATGCTCGCCGTAGTGGGCATACTCGTGGTTTTCGGCTCTGTCGTGGGCGGCTATCTCCTCGAGAGGGGAAACCTGGCCCTCTTGATCCAGCCCGCAGAGGTGGTCATCATCTTCGGCTCTGCCGCGGGGTCGCTCTTGCTCTCCTCGCGCGCCAAGATCGTCAAGTTCATCGTCAGGAACATCAAGCTAGTCTTCAGCTCCTCAGGACCTACCAAGGAGTCCTATTTGGAGCTGCTCCTGTTGCTCTACCAGATATTCTCCAAGATAAGGAAACAAGGGCTCCTCTCCATAGAGGCGGACGTGGAGGAGCCGACCAACAGCCCGATCTTCTCCCCACACAAGATGATAATCTCCAACGCCTACATACTGAACTTCATCTGCGACAGCTTCAGGGTGATCGTCTCCACCAACATGCCCCCCCATGAGATGGACTCGCTGCTGGACATAGACATCGAGTCGCAACATCACGAGGCCTTGATCCCATCCATTAGCATCGCCAGGATCTCCGACGCCCTCCCAGGTCTCGGGATCGTCGCCGCTGTGCTAGGTGTAGTCCTGACCATGGGGAAGATCAACGAGCCGCCCGAGGTCCTGGGCCACAGCGTCGGGGCCGCCCTCGTGGGGACCTTCCTGGGGGTTCTTTCTTGTTACGGCTTCGTGGGGCCCATGGCGACCAAGCTGGAGCATGAGGCCAAGGAGCGCCAGACGCTCTTGAACGTGATCAAGACCTCCCTTGTGGCCTTCCTCGGTGATGCAGCCCCCAGGATCGCCGTGGAGTCGGGCCGCAGGGCGATCCCCACCGAGGACAGGCCGAGCTTCGTGGAGCTGGAGGAGGCCATAAGGAAGTGGAAGGAAAAGGCATAGTCATCAAGAAGGGGAAGAAGGCCCCGCCCCACGGGGGACACGGCAGCGCCTGGAAGGTGGCCTATGCGGACTTCGTCACCGCTATGATGGCCTTCTTCCTCCTCTTGTGGCTCCTCACCATGGTGGAACCGGAGAAGCGGGCGAGGCTCTCCAACTACTTCAAGGAGTTCTCCATCTTCGAGAAGGGCGGCGCCTCGTTCATGGAGGTCACACCGAAGGAGGATCTGGTGGACCTCATGAAAGAGAAGGGGATGACCACCTCCAAGGGTAAGCGCCCCACTGGCCTTCGGGGGACGACCTCGAAAGAGCTCGAGGAGATGAAGGAGAGGCTCAAGAACGAGATCGAATCCAAGCTCTCTGATGCAAAGGATCAGGTCTTGGTGGACATCTTCGAGGGAGGGGTGAGGATCCAGCTCATGCACAAGGATGGCAGCCCCATGTTCCCCTTGGGAAGTTCGGAGCTCACCCCCATGGCCAGGAGGATCCTCTTGGTCATCAGCCAGTCCATCAAGGAGGAGCCGAGCAAGGTGGCCATCGAGGGCCACACCGACGCGTACGGCTATTCCACCAGCAGATACACCAATTGGGAGCTCTCCACCGACAGGGCCTCCTCGGCCAGGAAGGAGCTGGAGGGCAACGGACTAGATCCCCAACGCCTCATACGCGTGGCGGGATTCGCAGCCACCGACCCACTCATAAAGGAGGACCCCTTCGACCCCAGGAACAGGAGGATAAGCATACTCCTCTACAAGGAGTCCCAGAACGGCTCTCCCCCAGACAAGCCCACCTTGGCCTTGGCCAGGTCATCCATGCGTTAGCTATGGCCCACCGATGTGATCTCGAACGGACGATGGGATTCTGGTGCTCCCACCAGTTGCCACTTGCCGGTTGCCGGTCGTGGGGAGTCGAAGACAGGCCGGCTTAGGGGAATCCGGGCCCCGGCGGATTTGCGCGATCCCCTCGCCAGCAGTCCGTGGTGGGTGATGAACAGCGACGAACCAACGACCACCCACAACTGGCAGTGATTCCTATCGACCAACTACTCTCGGGGACTGCCCATGGGTGCCACGCCGCGGGACACAGCCGCCTCGCCCCGTGACACCCAAGTGGCATGGAATCCTCACCCGGGCCTTACGAGCTCGATGAAGACCGATCCTTCTCTTTGAGGAGGCGTTTGAGGACCTTGCCCACGCTGCTCTTTGGCAGGGCCTCGACGATCTCGACGCTCTTGGGGGCCTTGTACCTGGCGATGTGGCACTGGCAGGCCTCCATGATCTCCTCGGCCGTGGCCCTCTGCCCGGGCTTCAGGACCACGAATGC
>CAZOXN010000562.1:0-2576 GCA_964583655.1 uncultured Desulfarculaceae bacterium
ACTCACTCGTGGCTGACCTCCGCGTTGATGGATTGACTGGCTCGGCCAGTATGTGGCTCTGGCCTCCCTGAGGCCAACCCACGGCGAAGCCGAGGTCAGCCCCTTTGGACGCGGAAGTCAATATGTCTAGGTGAGAAGCGAATGAGACGTAAAGATAGAGCAATGGAGGCCGAGGAGGCAAGACGCTTACTCGAAACAGCCGAATACGGTGTATTGTCCATGGCATCCTCGGATGGAGTGCCTTACGGCATTCCCCTGAATTTCTCATTTGTCAAGGACTGTATCTACTTCCACTGCGCTCCAGAAGGGAAGAAGATCGACTTCCTATACGCCAACAGGAAGGTCTCGTTTTGCGTGGTTGGCAGGACAGAGGTGATGCCTGAGAAGTTTGGCACAAAGTACGAGAGCGTTGTTGCCACGGGCATGGTGGAAGAGCTCTTCGAAAAAGACAAGAGGGAGGGATTGATCTCGCTGCTCAGGAAGTATTCGCCCGATTACATCGAGGAAGGGGTCGATTACATCAACAGACTTTTCGATAAGACCAAGGTCTTCAGGATCTGCCTCCAGTCCTTCACGGGCAAGGCCCGCAGATGACGGGACACCTGAAGAAGAAAATCCCCAGCGGCCCGCCGTCGATCCGGATCGTTAGCCCGCCTCCCAGTACGAGTACAAGTTTTTGCGTGCGGATGCAAATAAGGCCGTGACCACGGCAGGAAGGACGCTTTTTATCATTGACGCCGCCTGGTCTATTCACTACTCTAAGCTTTTGGCCTTCGAGAATGGGACAGGACAAGTTCCGGAGGAAAGCGGCGATGAGAAGGTTCGTTCCCGAGAGGCTCCGCGATCTCTCTCAGGAGAGGCGGGCGGCCATACTGAAGAGGTCCATGGAGGATGTAACCGGCATCTATCCGGAGGTGCGTGCAATTCTCGACGACGTTCGTGTTCGCGGCGATGAGGTCGCTATCCGTCACTATCGAAAGCACAAGGAGGATATCACCATATCGGATCTCGAGGTCAAGCGGGAAGAGATCGACGAGGCTTATGCCCAGGTTGACCCGAAGGTGACGGAGGCCCTGAGAAAGGCTGCCGCGAATATCCGGAAGTTTCATCAGGCTCAGTTGGAGCGCGAGATGTGGTCCATCGAGATCAGCCAGGGGATCCTCGCGGGGAGGGTGACGCGGCCCATCGAAAGGGTCGGCGCCTACGTCCCTGCTGGAAAGGCCCCCTATCCTTCCAGCGTCCTGATGAACACCCTCCCTGCACGGGTCGCAGGGGTCAGGGAGATCTATGTTTGCACTCCTCCCCAGGAGGGGATGCGAGCAGATGCGTCGATCCTGGTTGCGGCAGACATTGCAGGGGCGGATCGGATCTTCAAGATCGGGGGCCCGTGGGCCATCGCCAGTCTGGCTTACGGCACGAAGTGCATACCGAAGGTCGACAAGATCGTAGGGCCTGGAAATCGATATGTCACCGCCGCCAAGATGCTCGTCTTCGGTTCTGTGGACATCGATTCCCCGGCCGGACCGAGCGAGGTGCTCATCCTTGCCGACGAGAGCGGCGATCCACGCTTGACTGCTGTGGATATGCTTTCCCAGCTCGAACACGATCAGGATGCCGCTGCCGTGCTGGTCACGACTTCAGAGGACCTCGCTCACGAGGTCTCGCAGTTCATCTCTAGAGAACTCGACCGGCTCCCCCGCAGGGAGATCATGGAGGCTGCGCTTTCGAAGAACTCGGCGATCCTGATCGCGGAGGATATGGGAGAGGCCATTCGCTTCACCAACGAGTATGCCGCTGAACACCTTCAAATCGTGGTCAGAGATCCTTGGACCATCCTTGCAAGGATCGATCATGCGGGCTCGATCTTCCTCGGCCCATATGCCCCTGTTCCGGTCGGAGACTATGCCTCAGGCACTAATCACGTCCTTCCGACTGGCCAGTGCGCCCGGATGTTCAGTGGACTCTCGGTGGACGATTTCATCAAGAAGCCGACCTTCCAGTATGTTTCGAGAGAAGGGCTCGAGGGGTTGAAGGACACGATCGTGACCCTCGCAGAGGCAGAGGGGCTGATGATGCACGCCCGATCCGTCAAGGAGCGGTTTCGCACGGATGGAAGCTGAAGGTGGAGCCCCAGGCGGCACATGCATTCCTGATGAAATTTCTCAAACACGGGCAATGCGACTTCCACCCCCTCTTGCCTTGTATCCAAGAGCCTTTTGATCGCTAGATCCCGATCGCGCCCGGCATTGCCCGGACACCTCCCCTCGTGGCCTTCGCGCCCTGATCCGAGGCGGTGGAGGTCCGTCTAGGGAAACGGTGGGTTCTGCCCTGGTTGGCAAATAGCACCATCGCGAGCGGCATGCACTGGTGGGGGCTCCCTTTCAGATCCCGCACATCGAAGAGGATGCGCGATCGGCCATTGAGGATGAGAGATTCGTACTGGAGACCAGCATCGAGGTAACGCCCACGGGTCGTTATGCATGATAGCGGCACGCGAAGCACAATCCAGGGCCGTGGCAAAGCCGACCATAATACCCAATGGGTTTTTGAGATCGTGGGCAGCGGTGTGGGCAAAG
>CAZOXN010000563.1:0-2572 GCA_964583655.1 uncultured Desulfarculaceae bacterium
GGTTTCAGTGGACGCCCTGACCCTCAAGGCGGCTGTGCGCTGCTCCGTGAGTCCTGCTTCGGCGCCCGCTGTCATGGAGATGGAGACCTACGGCGTCAGCCTGGCCTTGGAGCCTTTGGGCATCCCTCTCGGGGCACTTCGCGCGGTGAGCGACGAAGCCGGCCTTGACGCTGGCAAGGCGGCGAAGGGGTGGATGGACGATACCTTGAGACTCAGGCCATGGATGTTGATGGCGGACCTGGCCCGTCACCCTATCAGGATAGGCCTTCTCGTGAGGCTGTTCCTGCGATCCCGTGTGGCAGCGAGATCCCTGGACATGGGGCTCCGAGCCGTGCTGAGCCGCTTGCAAGGTGAGTAGGCAAGGGGCCGCCTCAGCAGGGCGCCTCGGGAAATGCCGCAACCCCCACGATGGATTGCTCACTCGCGAACGACCTTGTGATCCCAGTCATCCGCCGCGGGATATCGTCTCTTGTAGTAGACCACGGCCCAACCCATGATCAGGAGGGCCGAGGTGATGAAGGAACTCGAGATGCCGAGGGAGACCTCCCCTATGGCGAAGGTCACGGCCAGATTGAAGAGGAGTATGCACACGTATAGGACCGGACCCCACAAGGTCGCAAGCAGTGGTCTCGCAAGACCCGTCCTGCGAGGAAAGGTGCCGAACCTGGCCACGAGCCACTGCAGCACCCTGATCATCACCAAGGCCACCAAGAGCCAACCGTAGAAGTTGCTCATGGGGATCCCGAAATAGGCCCCGGGATGTCTATACCCATAGATCTTTCCCAGAAACCAGCGCTCCCCCTGGAGGGCCACCGGATCTATGACGATGTCGAGGAGGACCATGAGGGATGCCCCCAGGAGCCAGGGCGCCCAACCCTGCCTGGTTCGCGGCCCCTCCAGGAGGACAAGCGTCCCGTCGAGGCCAGGCCGCCTCCTCGGTACAGAGAGAGGGGAGGGCGATGGCACCGAGGCGTCCGGAGTCGTACACGGTTGTCCTTTGGACTGTAGCCTCTGAAACGGGCTCAGGACAAAGAGTGCTGCCGCGTAGCAGCAGGCTGCCAAGAAGACGTACGAGAGGGAGTCCATGAATGGGACCCCCAGCACCCAGAGCTCGCGATCCACGGTCTCGGGTATGTAGAAATAGTCGCCGTAAGGGAAACCCCAATGGATGGATGAGTATTCCGACGCAAAGGCGATGAGATAGCCCAGGGGAAGAAAGGAGAGCGTCACGCGATACCCGAACTGGAGAGACGCCCCCAGCAGGTAAACGGCCAGAAATGCGAAGACGTACGGGCGAAGTAGGATCGTTCCCACAAGGAGGTCCATGGCGAAACTCGCTCAGGGGTCAATGAAGGTTCCACACGATCATCCGCCAGAGGTCAGGGATGCTTCCTGCCAATTCCCTCACCACGGTGGGCTCGTATCCGCAGTGCATCATGCAGTGTTTGCAGCGGGGGTCAGCCCCGGAGGCAAAGCGCTCCCAGTCGGTCTTCTCCATGAGCTCACGATAGCTCGAGAAATGGCCATCCGTGATGAGATAGCATGGCGACTTCCAGCCTACGGGATTCCTGGTGGGGTTACCCCATGGAGTGCACTTCATGGACCTCCGCCCCATGAGAAAGTCCATGTAAAGGGGGGTGCTGATCACGTTGTACTTCCTGCAAAGGGGCTCGATCTCGCGGAACTTCCTCACGATCTCTTCCCTGGTGAGGAACAGGAATTCGTCCACGGCCTCGTAGTGGTAGGCCGGGGCCAGGAGGATCCCATCCACCCCCGCCTGCGAGAGCAGGTGAAAGAGGAGATCCAGACCCTGTGGGTCGGTCTCGCGATAGATGGTCGTGTTGGTGGTGACCCGAAATCCCCTCTTCTTGGCTGCCCGGATCCCCTCCAGGGCGCGGTCGAACACCCCTGGGGTCCCGATGATGGCGTCATGGACCTCCCTGGGCCCGTCCAGGTGGATGTTGAAGGAGAATCGCGCTGTGGGATCGAACAAATCCAGGGAGCGCTCCAAAAGGAGTCCGTTGCTGCACAGATAGATGTGCCGCCTTCGTCGCAGCGCCTCCTTCACCAGGGGGCCGACCTCCCTGTAGAGCAATGGCTCTCCGCCGGTTATGGTGACCACAGGGGCAGGGCACTCCTCAATGGAGCGCACGCAGTCGTCCAAAGAGAGCTCGGCATCCAGCGTCTGCCGATACTCCCTGATCCGACCGCAGCCCTGGCATTGCAGATTGCAGCGATGGGTGGGCTCCAGCATGAGGACCAGGGGAAACCGCTTCTCGCCTTTGATGGCCCTCCCCACGAGGTACCGGGTCATGGCTATGTGCAGCGATATAGGGAACTTCATGCGGCCCTCTATTCGGCCTCCGGGGTAGAGCGGTCATGGGACGAGGCGTGAGCGTCCTGGAAGAACCGTAAGGCCCCCCGGAATTCCTTCATGTCCACGTAGGTGTTCTTGCAAGGGCCCTCCGGCCTCTTATTGGGGATCCCGATGACCGGTATGTGGATGGCCACGTCGCGGATGCCGCTGATGAGGTCTCTCTCGCAAGCCAGGGCGATGATGAAGGTCGGGCGC
>CAZOXN010000564.1:0-2572 GCA_964583655.1 uncultured Desulfarculaceae bacterium
TGCCCCCTCCTCTCTGTTGCACTCCAAAGGCACTCCACGACCCTCCCCACTTGATACACGTTCCTGCATGGCGTGTCCAGGGAGGTTTGACCAACCCCATCATTTGGGGTAGGCTTCCCCCTGGAGGCCAAAGAGAGCTCATGCAAGGTCGGCAGCCGGAGGAAAGGAAATCCCCCACAGGCAATGATCCGGCTTACCGGTTCTGCCCCGTGTGCGGCCACGAACTGTGCACCAAGGTCCTCAAGGCCTCCGAGCCTGAACGGCTGGTCTGTGGAGAATGCCAGTTCGTGATGTATCTGGACCCGAAGGTCGCCGCCGGGGCCATAGCCACCATAGGAGGGCAGGTCGTGCTCCTGAGGAGGGGGATCGAACCGTGTATTGGCAAGTGGGTCTTTCCAGGGGGGTTTGTGGACCGGGGCGAGACCGTGGAGCAGGCGGTGATCCGGGAGACCAAGGAAGAGGCCAACCTGGATGTGGAGATCGAGAGGCTTCTCAACGTCTATTCCTACCAGGGAAGGCCTATCGTGGTCATCGTCTACGTGGTCAGGATCGTAGGTGGAGACCTAAAGGCCGGTGATGAGACCCTGGAGGCCAGGACCTTCCCTGCAGACAGTATCCCGTGGGATGATCTGGCCTTCCCCAGCACCGAGGATGCCCTTCGCGATTACGTAGCCGGGCTAGAGTCAGGGCCCTCCAGTGAGCGCGTGTGACCTGGGGCGGGTGGCCGCGAGATGTCTGCCCCTTGCCGCCCCTCAAGGCCGGGCCTTCCCCTTCCTCTGAACCCAGACCGGTGCCCCAGCACTGATCTTGCCGAACGCTGGACCCCGTGACACAGGGCTCCCCGACCCAGCTGAGGCTACGGGAGGGTTGGCAGAAAAGTCTTGACAAACGAAGTCGCGTGACTATCATGAATGAACGTTTGTTCGGTGGCGAATGAACGTTGGTTCATGTACGAAGGTCTCTCCTTCTTTCACGGCAAGGGATCGAGGTCATGCTCGTCGAGTCCAAGGTCAAGGACCAGCAGCTCATAGACGAGAAACGTAGGCAGATCATTGAGGGTGCCATCAGGGTCTTCAAAGAGAAGGGGTATCACAAGGCCACGGTCCGCGAGATCGCCGAGGAGGCCAAGATCGGTCTGGGGAGCATCTACGACTACGTCAAGAGCAAGGACGACATCCTCTATCTCTTCTTCGAGAATTACGTCAAGTCCTTCTACGGCAGGGTCAGGGAGCAACACCCCCCTGAGGCAGACCCCTTTACCCGGCTGGAATTGACCTATAGGGCCTTCGTCGAGAGCGCCATGGAGCTGGAAGACCAGGTGATGCTCTCCTATACCCAGGCCAAGTACGTGCGCAAGGACTATTTGCGCATCATCCTCCAGCGCGAGAGCGAGATCGTCGAGTACTTCCAGAGGATTGTGGAGCAGGCCTTGGCCGGGGCCCCGGGAATGGACCCGTTCCTCGAGGCTAACTTCCTCGTGTACAGCGGGGTATTTGGTGTGATTCGGCGATGGATCCTCAGGCCTGCTTTCTCCAAGGGCGAGCTGGCCGATTATCTGGTGAGGACCCAGGCCGGAGGTCTCATACGCAGGATCAAGCTGCTCCGAGAAGGCGGGGTGGGGGACCGGGCAAAGAAGGGCAGGGGCCCCAGGACCGCTCACCGCGATGAGGGATGACATGAGAGAGATCCACGTCCAGCAGGTGACAGAGGCCGTGAGCCGGCTCTTCGTGGAGGCCAACACCTTCTTGGGGGAAGACGTATTGTCTGCCTTGAGACGGGCCAAGGAGCAGGAGGAGTCTCCCGCGGCCAGGGAGGTCCTGGGTGAGCTACTGGAAAACGCCGCCATCGCCAGGGAGGAACAGGTCCCCATGTGCCAGGACACAGGCCTGGCAGTGGTATTCGTGGAGCTTGGCCAGGAGGTACGCATCGAGGGCGGGTATCTCTATGATGCCATTCAAGAAGGGGTGCGTCGGGGTTACCGGGAGGGATACCTGCGCAAGTCCGCCTGTCATCCATTCACGAGGGCGAATACAGGGGACAATACCCCTGCCATCATCCATCTGGACCTCGTCCCCGGGGACAGGATGCGGATCGTCGCGGTGCCCAAGGGCGGCGGGAGCGAGAACATGAGTCGGGTCGTCATGCTCACCCCGGCCGTTGGGAGGAAAGGCGTGGTGGACTTCGTGATCGAGCGGGTCAAGGAGTCAGGGTCCAACCCGTGCCCGCCCATAGTCATTGGGGTGGGCATAGGCGGGACCTTCGAGAAGGCAGCGATCCTCGCCAAGAAGGCCCTCCTCAGGCCCCTCGGATCGGTGCACCCTGACCAGGAGGTGGCGGCCCTGGAGGAGGAGATCCTGCAGCGGGTAAATGACCTGGGGATCGGTCCCCAGGGATACGGGGGAAGGACCACTGCCCTCGGGGTCCATATCGAGATGATGCCTTGCCACATTGCGAGCCTCCCGGTGGCGGTGAACATCCAGTGCCATGCCGCCCGGCACAAGGAGGCGGTCTTGTGAGGAGTGATGGTGAGCCACACCCGCTGGGCTCGATGAGGATGGCCTGGGACTTGGAA
>CAZOXN010000565.1:0-2565 GCA_964583655.1 uncultured Desulfarculaceae bacterium
GCCGGTATCTGGGCTCGCAGCCCCTGATTCGTTGGGGGGCCCGGCCGGGCGTGATCGTCCGCACCGAGGCAGGCAGGATCCTGTATCCGCGGTACACCACCAACGGTCCATCCGAGCGCGCTGGGGGCTTTCTTGCCGGCCTCACCCTCCCGGAAGCCCAGGAGAATGCGGCCTACAACGCCCGGGTCATGGAGGAGGGCATCATGGTCGACCTGGACGTCCGCGTGCCGGCCAACACCTGGATCGCCAGCGCGGTGCTTCTCCTCTCGGTGCTTTTCTCCTGCGGCCTTCTGTACCGGAGCTATACCGCCAGGGTGCGGGAGGCCCTGGTGCGCGACCGGGAGAATCGTCTGGCCTTGGAGAGGACCTCCGAGGAGCTTTCGCAGACATTGGAGGGGCTGAGGGGCCTGGAGGAACGGGAGGCCCTGTTGAGGGGGCAGATCGCCGCCCTCCAGCGGGATCTGGAGGCCGCGCGGGCGAGCATGAAGGCCACCGAGGAGGAGGCCCTGGCCGAGATGGAGGCCCTCGAGGGCAAGCTTCGGGAGAGCGTATCCCTGCGGGAGCGGATGGAGCGGGAGGTGGAGCGCCTGAGGGCGGAGGCGGAGAAGACGGACTCTGCCCGCTCCACGGGAGAGCCAAGAAAGGAGAGTCGCGCGGAGACGGTCCGGAAGCGTTTTTCCGCCCTGTACAAGAGCCTGCTTCTCGATTCCCGCGCGGTGGAGGGTTTCCTTGCCCTCCCCACGGAGATGCAGATCAAGGCGGAGCAGACGATCCATAACCTCGACCGGGACGCGAGCCTCGTTCCCGTGAGGCGCAAGGTGTTCTCGGGCAAGCGCGGGGCGCCTGTGCTGGAGACGGAGTTCGCGCACAAGGGACGCCTCTACTGGCGCCGCACGCCCGACTCCCGCGTGGTGGTGCTGGCCATCGGTACCAAGAACTCTCAGGAGCGGGACATGGCCTATCTGAGGGCCTTGGGGCCGTGAGGCTGGGGTTCTCACCTCCAGGAAACAAGGCCGAACAGGATCGGGGTTCAGAGAGACAGCGGGCATTTCCCCTCTCATGAGGGGAGGTTCTTCTCGGGGGTCCTTGGGGGGGGAGCGCCCTCCTCCAAGGGGCAGGAGGGCTGAACTGAGAGAAACGCGCCGGGAGGTGGGATCCCAGGGCGAGCTTGGATCACCGGAGTCACGGCAATACGGTCAGCGGAGAGGGCACCGGTTCCCCTGCAGCCTCCATCATCACGTGGAAAAGCTGAGTGTTGTCCAGGATCCTCGTGTCCCGATACCATTTCCCCTCGTACTTGCGAAACAGATGGACCCCGGCGCCCATGGCGTAGAGCCGAACCAGTTCGTTGGTGTGACCGGTGCTGCCGTAAGTCACTTCGCCGCCCGGGTAGGTGCAGGCCGGGCCGCCGTAACCGCAACTGCCCGCGCCATTCTGGGCGGGCAGGTCCCCTGCGCCGAGCGCCACCTTGTTGCGCATGTAGCTGTTGCTGTGGTCGGAGGTGACGATCAGCAGGGTGTTGTCCCAGTCTATGTCGTCGTGGGGCCGGTTGACGAAATCGATGACCGCTTGCACGCAGTCGTTCAGGTCCTTGACGGTGCCGATCATGCGCTGAAAGTCATTGGCATGATTGGCCCAATCGATGTCTCCCTGCTCGGACATGAGCAAGAAGCCGTCCGGGTCCTGGCTCAGAACCTTGAGGGCGGCGAGGGTCGCCTCGGCCAGGGTCGGGTTCTCCCGGGTGGCCTGGGTCACCAAGGGGGTGCCAGGCAGGTCGTGGGGTTTCAGGGACTCGAAATTGCCGCCCCCCTCCATGCCGTACAAGCCGAAGAGCTTCTTGCCCTGGGCCGCGGCCTCCTGGGCGGCGAGAAGCACGCTCACGCCCCCGTCCACGCCCTGGGCGCGCTCTACGAAGACGTACTCGTTCGAGCGGGTTCCGCTCTTGAACGCGCTGTAATCCTCGCCGGAGATGAAGTTGTATGTGGGCGTTCCGTCGTATCCTGGATGGCCTCCACCGATGACCACCTCGGGCTTCACCACGGTGAGGATCTCGGTTCCGATGGCCAAGTAGTTGTTGCGGCTCACGTTATGGCTCACGTGGGCGGCCGGCGTGGCGTGGGTGAAAGGCACGGTGCTTACCACTCCGATGGCATACCCCTTTCTCTCCCGTAACAGCTCGGCGATGGTCTTCAGGGCCCCGTCGGGCGGATCCCCAGGAAGCCAGGAGATATTTCCGTCGTCGGTCTTGTGACCTGTGGCCCAGGCCGTGGCCGCGGAGGCCGAGTCCGTGGCCTTGGCCGTATGATAGGCCTGAGCGCCGGGCAGTTCGGGTGCAAGGGGATAGGGTCTATCGCCGCCTCTGGCCGGGTCGTACCCCAGGGTGGGCACGATGGCATTGGGGTCATAGGTCCCGCCGGACCAGTGCTTGTACGTGGTGACGTCCCAGGTGGCCACGTCGGCCTTGTAAGGGAGCTTGTGGAAGGACAGATGGAAATCGCTTCCATAGAGATAGCGGCTCGCGGCGATCTCGTGCTCGATGTTCATGCCGTCGCCGATGAGCAGGAT
>CAZOXN010000566.1:0-2556 GCA_964583655.1 uncultured Desulfarculaceae bacterium
CGAGAACACCAAGAAACTCTACGAATCCCTCCTCGCCAAGAAGCTGGAGTCGGAGCAGGCCAAGGCCATGGAGCAGCGCCAGCAGGGCGAGCAGTTCCGCGTCCTGGATCCGGCGCAGCTCCCCTCCAAGCCGTGGAAGCCCGATATGACGAAACTTTTCGCCCTCTCCATCGCCTTGGGACTGGGGTCCGGTTTGGGACTTGCCTTGCTCCTCGAGTACATGAATCGCTCCTTCAGGGATCCTGAGGACCTCCAGGCCTTCACCGGCCTGCCTGTCCTCGCCGTGGTGCCGACCATAGAGACAGGGGAGGAGGAGTCCCCGACCAAGGTGGCGAAGGGATCCCTGCCTCGACTCAAGCAGGCGCGGGGTTTGTGAGATGTACCTCCAGTTCTACGGGCTCGAGCGCAAGCCCTTCGAGATAACGCCCGACCCGCGTTTCTTCTACACCAGCGACCAGTACAAGGAGGCCTTTGCCACGCTCCTTTACGGGGTCAAGGAGAAGAAGGGGCTCATGGTCCTCACGGGCGAGGTGGGAACGGGCAAGACCCTCCTCATCCGCTCCCTCCTCCAGGTCCTGGACTCGGACACCAAGACCGCCTATGTCCTCAACCCCAGGCTGGACCTGCCCGATTTCTTCGGGACCGTGGCCCAGGAGTTCGGCCTGGGGGGCGACCTCAGCAGCAAGGGGAAATTCCTCGGCCAGTTGAACGCATTCCTCCTGGATCTGGCCAGGAAGAAGAAGAGGGCCGTGCTCATAGTGGACGAGGCACAGACCCTCAGCCTCCCGATCCTCGAAGAGCTCAGGCTCCTGATGAACCTGGAGACATCCCAGGAGAAGCTCCTGCAGGTGGTCCTCTCGGGCCAGCCGGAGCTTCACCGGATCATCAACTTCAGTTGCCTCAGGCAGTTCAAGCAGCGCATAAGCCTGAGGTGCCACCTCCAGCCCCTGAGCCGCAAAGAGACGGCCGAGTACATAGCTTGGCGCCTCAAGGTGGCGGGCTATCACGGCGCGCCGCTCTTCACGCTTCGCGCCGTGGGGAGGATCCACAAGTATTCGGCAGGGGTCCCGAGGCTCGTCAACGTCCTTTGCGACAATGCCCTCCTCACTGGATATGCCCTGGAGAAGAAGCAGATCGATCTCCCGGTGGTGAAGGAGGTCATCCTCGACATGGAGGGGACAAGGGCCATCCCCAAGGACAAGGGGGCCTGGCCCAGGGACGAGGCGGACCTGTCCATGGAGTGGACTCGGCCGAGGAAGAAGAAGGGGAGCGGGACGAGGTGGGCCATCGGCGGGATCGTTTTGCTGTTGTTGGGCCTGGTCTGGATGTTCCTCTCCCCGCAGATTGACCCGGACGGGTTCCTGCGGGGACTTCATGGGGTGTGGCCGAAGTGAGAGCGGGCTGTTGGACCCTTCCCGCTCATGAAACGAGGTGATGTGTCATGAGCAAGGTATTCGAGGCCCTGCAGAGGGCGGAAAAGGAACAAGGGACGGCCCTTCCGGTTGCCGGAAAGGAGATGGAACCCGAGGTCGCAGCACAGGAGCCGGATCTCGCTGGGCTGGAGACCCTGGTCTCCTTCGCTGCCTCCACCGAGGAGTCCAAGCACTCCAGAGGGCGACTCAGTCCCCTCATCGTAGTGCATTGGCAGCCTGAGTCCCCCATTGTGGAGCAGATAAAGAGGATAAGGACGCACATCCTCCACTACTCCAAGACCCCGAACCCGCCGCGGACCATCATGGTCACCAGCGCCCTTTCCGGCGAAGGCAAGTCCCTCCTAGCGGCCAACATATCGGTGACCATCGCCCAGGGTCTGACCGAATCCGTCCTCCTGGTGGACTCGGACATGCGAAACCCGACCCTCCACGAATATTTCGGCAGGGCGCAGAGCCCCGGCCTTTCCGACTACCTCGCCAACGAGGCCGGCCTGGAGGGCGTGATCCAGGAGACGCAGATCCCCAGACTGAAGTTCATCGCCGGGGGCAGCAGGAAGAAGAACCCCATAGAGCTTATCTCGTCGGAGGGGATGGGCGGACTGATCTCGCAGGTCAGAGCGGAGGACAACAACCGCTTCATCGTCTTGGACACGACCCCCGTCGTGCTGACCAACGAACCCCGGATCCTGGCCAAGGTGGTCGATGGGGTGATACTGGTGGTGCGTCACGATGTGACTCACAGAAATGCGGTCAAGGACGCCGTCTCCTTCCTGGAAAAGGAAAAGATCATCGGGATCGTCCTGAACGGCAGCGGCCTCGACTCCCTCGGCATGTACGGTAGGTACGGAAAGTACGGCAAGTACGGCTCCACCCATCACTGACCCAGACAGGTCGAGCGACCCGAGCCAACCAAACAAGGGCCGGGGCTTCCCCCCCGGGTTCCTTGACCCTGGAAGCCGATCCTGCTTAGAATCCCCTGTGGGTGCCGCCGAAAGCGCGACGCACAGAGGTCTTGGTGATGTAAGCAGTCACGGGGTGGCGGTGTTTCTCGGAGCGGCTTGCCTGCCGCGCCCCGCTTGGCGCGGGCAGGGCGGAGGGGCCTCGATTCTCCAGGATTTGGGCA
>CAZOXN010000567.1:0-2553 GCA_964583655.1 uncultured Desulfarculaceae bacterium
GAGGTCGATAGCTTCGCTCAACTCCCGAACCGACGGGGGGCGCTGATTCCTGAACAAGAACAACCTCAAGGCCGCGACCAACAGGTGCCCCTGATCGTATGGATGCGTGATGTCCGTCATGACAAGATCATTCTATCCACGAGGTCGCGACCTGTCCAGGCCATGGCATTCCAGCCTGCGCAGAAAAGGCCTGTGTCTCGGCCTCCGCTGACCCTTGGCGACCACATGAAGTGCGAGGGGTTCCTTTTGGAGAGGCCGCCCGGACATTCCGTGATGGTCGCTTTGCACCTCAGGAGGGAAAGAGGTCCTTCCAAGCAGGGATGACCCCGAAACCATCTGCCGATCTCACCGCACGGACGATGGCCAGGCTCGTGGCCTCCTCGGCCAGGACCCCCACGTGGTGCAGGTCCCCGTGTGACTCCCCCAGAGATAGGCAGAAGACCACGTCCCCGTCCTGGGGAGAGTGAGCTGGAGAGATTGTCCGGGCAAGGCCTACCTGGGCCATCTGGGCGACCTTGGTAGCCTGAGGCTTGGACAGCATGACGTTTGTGGCTACTACCACCAGCGTGGTGTTCTCCAGCGTGACGATCTGCCTGGGGATGCCCTGGCGCAGCTCCCGAGAGGTGCGTATGGGCCTCTTTCCGTCAGGGGCATCGCGTAGCCCGGCCAAGACTTCCATCGTGCTGGGGTCTATGACATCCCCGAAGGCATTGACCACGGCCATGGCACCGACGACCACGTCACCAGCACCCGTGAGGCTGGCGCTCCCTAGCCCGCCTTTCATGGCTCGGCCTATCCCATGGTACTTCCCCACAGACGCCCCCGTGCCCGCCCCGACGCTTCCTTGCTGGGTCGGGCCCCCCGTGGCCGCAGCACAGGCCCTGCGCGCCATCTCCGGCGTGGGCCTGACGTGGGGGTCGCCCAGAGAGAGGTCGAATATGACTGCCGTGGGCACTATGGGGACTCGGGCGAAGGGCGTGGTCAAGCCCACCCCTCGCTCCTCCAGGTAGCTCATGACCCCAGCGGCCGCATCTAGGCCGAAGGCGCTCCCCCCAGTGAGGAAGATCGCGTGGACCTCCTCCACTGCGTGAAGGAGACCTAGGGAGTCGGTCTGGCGGGTCCCGGAGGCCATGCCGCGGAGGTCCATACCTGCCACAGCACCCGACTCGCAAAGGATCGCGGTACAGCCTGTGAGGGCTTCGGTGTCGTGGGCATGTCCCACCCTGAGGCCAGGGACGTCTGTGATGTCGTCGTGCATGTAGCCGTTCCTCGTCTCTTGGCAGTGGGGGCTAGGCTGCCCCTGGTCGGTGGCGCACCTAATCTAGGACGGCAAAACTCCCAAGTCAAGGAAGACGAGACTGGTGCGGGAGGGGGCAAGACCGGGGCCTTTCTCCCTCCCGACGCGGCATCAGGGCAAGAGGATCAGCACGAGCAAACCTGAGAGAGGTTGGACTGTATATGAAAACCGGGCATGCACCCCGTATCCACGTAGTCTATGGTGATGTCCCCCGCACGCTCCACCAAAGAGCGCTCCATCAGGAAGGTCAAGCCATTCTCATGGAAGATCTGATCGTCAGCCTTTGGCTCGTCCAGAGCCAATCCAAGGGACGGACCGGATCACCCGCCTTCGGCCAGGAACAATCGTATGGCAGCTTGGGTTTGCCTTTCCTTGAGGAACTCGGTGATCTTCTGACTCGCCGTGGGGGTGACAGTGAACATTAAGGGGTCTCCTTTCCTTGGGTGATTGGGCTTACATCAACAATATAAAGGCTTTCGGCGGCCACGTCAACGACGTCCAATCTCCTGCAGCAATTGGTCACGGGGTGGTAGGATCCCTCTTCGCTTCGAGTCCCAGCCAAGCGGCCAAGGGAAACGCCACCAACTCGGATCGGTCCCTGTGATTCATCAGCTTCAAGTCGATGGGTTGGAGGGGCCCTCGCGTCCCCTGCCTCTGTTCTTCGGTGAAGACCCGTTGCCGCGGCACCGCGGGACTCCGGGAAGCAGGGCCACCAATTGAAGGCACAAGCGATGGACGGCACCAGATGGCGTTTCCAGTTGACTTCGATGCGGATTCGGAAGAAATTGGATCCAAACCATTGCCCAGCCGGGAGGTGAGGCCTCGTGACTGAGATGAGGATTCAACACCCTGTTCGCACCTTGGAGAGACAGGTGCTGCTCCCCGCAGGCACCACGGTCTCCCCGGAGGTCATCCATGGGTTGATCTCCTCGCGGCCAAGGGAATCATGTGGCCCACTCCCCTTGTTGAGATACAAGACGGTCGAGGAGGACACCCTCCTGTTCATGGGCAGGGAGCCGTACCGTCGCATCTTCGAGGGAGAGGAGAGGACATCGAGGGTCTTGGGACTAATGAGGGAAGTCCGGTTGGTCCCGCCCGTCTTGGAGTCCCTGGATTACTTCAAGGGACATGACCCTTACACCTATCGTCACATCCTCATCGTCTTCGCCCTGTCTTCCCTCCTTGCCAGCGATCTCGTGGAGGACTTCCGGGACATGATCCGAGAGGCCATGGCCGGCCCGGCACACGACTTCGGC
>CAZOXN010000568.1:0-2549 GCA_964583655.1 uncultured Desulfarculaceae bacterium
CCCTGCGAGGCGCGGATGAGGAGGTTCTGGGGGCGCCATAGATTCAGGGGGATCTCCAGACGCCGGGCCGCCTCCAGGATCCGTTCGCACAACGGGACCGCCTCCGACGGGCCCACCTTGCCCCATGCGAGGGCCTCCAGGGTCTCTTCCAGGGTGCGGAGCAGGGTCCTGCCCCAGTCCTCCCTGTCCGGCTTGTACCCCCACTCGAGGGATCTCTCCAGGAGCTCTTGGGCCCTTTCCATCGCCTCCCCGTCAGCGGGGAGCTCCTTTATGAACTGGGCCATGAGACGATTGACATGGACCGTGCAGGCCATGGCCATCGGATCCGGGATGGGGAAGCGCAGACTCGCCAGGCGGCTCACTATCCCGATGTCCTCCTCGGCCAGGACCTCCAGGGTGTGGAGATGCTCCCTGAATCGGTCCTTGAGCACCGCCCTGATGATGTGGCGCTGCTCCTCCACGAAGAGGTCCTTCAAGTGATAGACAGGGGGAGGAAATCGGTCTCGCATGAGGGAGTATGCATCCCCCACCGAAAGTGTGCGGTATGCCTCGAGGATCTTGCCCTGGAGGGCCATGGCCTCCTCGCCAGGGGGGGGCGGCATCTGGAAACAGGAAAAGTCCAGACCCCCGAAGTGCACCACCCCGAAGACCGACTCGGCTTCCTCGTGTGTGACGATGGAACGCACGCGTGCTCGGCCAACCGCCACCTTGGTGGTCCCCATGGACTCGACCTTCTCCTCGAGGTCGTGGACGTGAAACGCGTACAGGTCCTCCGCCCCCCTCCACTCCCTGAAGAGGGAACGTATGGCGCAGTGGGCCACCACCCGGCTCAGGTCCACCACTGATGGCCTGACCATCACCTCCCATATCCGGCTCGCGTTTCCCCACCTCGGGAGGTTGCTCTGGGCCTTCTCCAACATGTGAACGAAACGGTCCTCCAGCTGCTCCCCGAAGGATCGCGCCAGTTGCAACGCCCTGGCGGCGTACTTGAGGATCTGCGTTGTCTCCAGCCCAGAGACCTCGTCGAAGAACCAACCGCAGCTTGTGAACATGAGCATTGCGTGGCGCTGCATCTCCAGGAGCCGAAGGGCCACGGAGATATCCTGATCCCGCGCGCTCGCAGATCTCTGGGCCTCCCAAAACGCCCTCACGCGTTCTTGGGTGCGATCCAGGATCAGCTCTATGTATGCATCCCTGGCGGCCCATGGGTCCCGAAGCACACGCCCCCCCACCCTCTCGAAGATCGTGTCCAGCTCTCCTTTGAGGTAGTCCACGGCCTGGCGCAACGGCCCCCTCCACCTTTGATTCCACCCTGGTTGCCCCCCCAGGCGACACCCGCAGTCGGCCCTCCAGCGCTCGACACCGTGGGCGCAGCTCCATGACGTGCGCTCCGATATCTCCACCTCCCACTGAGGCGGATGGATGGTCAGGTACTCTCCGTAGTTGGTGAGGCGAACGCCGGGATCGTGGATGGCACGCTGGAGTGCATAGGCCAAGGCCATCTCCCCGAAGTGGTGGTGATGGCCGTAAGACTCTCCGTCTGTAGCGATGTGCACGAGCTGGGGCTCGGGCCTCTCCGGCCGAAACCCGGCCAGGAGACGTTGATAGAACGCCTCTCCGTCGTTCAGGAGCCCCTCGAAGGCCACCGCCCTGGAGGTGCCCCCGTGATAGAAGAACAGGTTGATATCCCGGCCCGACGGGAGCCGGCATAGATAGGGCCTCGTTGGATCGACATCGCCCCGCACCTCCTCCCACCTCTTGGTCCCGGCTGGTCTTATGCGCGCCGCTTGGTGCGGGGCCAGTACGGTGAAACGGATCCCTTCCTCGGCCAGCACCTCGAGGGTCGGGATGTCCACCGCGGCCTCTGGAAGCCACATCCCCTCTGGCTCCCTCCCAAAGAAGGATCGAAACACATGCACCCCCCAACGGATCTGGGTGACCCGATCCCTCGGCCGATCCAGGGGGAGGATGGTATGGTTGTACGACTGGGCCACGGCGTTGCCATGCCCCCCGTGCAGGTCCCTACTGATGCGGTCCCCCTCCAGGATCCCCTGGGCCACCTCGGGGGCCTTTCTCTGGAGCCATGCCAGGAGGGTGGGACCCACGTTGAAGCTGATCCGGGAGAAGTTGTTCATGATCCCAGCGACCATCTCTTCCTGGTCCAGGATCCTGGCCGCACTGTTTGGTCCGTAGCATTCCGCAGTGATCCTCTCGTTCCAGTCGTGGAAAGGGGCGGCCGAGTCCTCCACCTCCACCTCCTCCAACCATGGGTCCTCCCTAGGGGGCTGGTAGAAGTGCCCGTGGATGCAGATATAGCGTTGCGGTCTGGACCTCTCCGGCATCTGGCTACCCCCCCCGCAAGGATTCGTAGAGCTCGAGGTAGGAGCGGGCTGAACGGTCCCAGGAGAAGTCCTCCTTCATGCCGTTGAGGACCAGACGCCTCCAGTGCTGGGGGTATCTGAACAGGGCCACGGCCCTCCTCACCGCTGCCAAGAGCGCCTCCGGCTCGTGCGGGCCGAACTTGAGGCCGTTGCCCTCTCCGCTCCTGA
>CAZOXN010000569.1:0-2547 GCA_964583655.1 uncultured Desulfarculaceae bacterium
GGCGGTCTCGGCCCGGAGGAGGCCCAGGAGACCTTGGATCTCCTGGCAAATCGGCATGGCTGGGTCAAGGAGGCCCGTGGCAGGGACGTCTATTACAGGATGCCATGAGTTGGGGCAAAGGGCCCCTCGGGGCTCCGAACCCCAGGAGACCATCTAAGGGGCCAGATACCTTCCCATGAATCTGAAGCAGCCAGAGGAGATCGAGAAGATCCGACAGGCCAACAAGATAGTGGCGTGCATCCTGGAGGAGCTCAAGGAGATCATCCGTCCGGGGGTGACCACCAAGGAGTTGGATGGATTCGTGGAGGAGCGCATACGCGGTCAGGGGGGGGAGCCGGCCTTCCTCGGCTATCGTGGCTATCCGGCCTCCACGTGCATCTCCATCAACGAGCAGGTGGTCCATGGGATCCCGGGGAGCAGGAGGATCCGGGATGGCGACATCGTGAGCGTGGACATAGGCTCCTTGTATCTGGGGTATTATGGAGATGCGGCTTACACCTATCCGGTGGGCAGGGTGAGACAAAAGGCCATGAGGCTCCTCAGGGTGACGGAAGAGGCCCTTTACAAAGGGATCGACGCGGCCCGGGTAGGCAATCGGCTCTACGACATCTCCCGGGCCATTCAGGGGTGGGTGGAGAGACACGGGTTCTCCGTGGTCAGGGAGTTCGTGGGGCATGGTGTCGGCCGCAGCCTCCACGAGGAGCCCCAAGTCCCCAACTATGTCCCCAAGAGCCCCATCAACCCCGTGCTGGAGCCCGGCATGGTCCTTGCCTTGGAGCCCATGGTCAACATGGGCGGCCACCAGGTGAAGGTCCTCCCGGACGGCTGGACCGCCGTGACCGCGGATGGCTCCCTCTCGGCGCACTTCGAGCACAGCATCGCCATCACCGACAACGGACCGGACATCCTTAGCCTGTGTTGACAGAATCGAGGGTGCAGGACCGCAACAGGGTCTGCGATGCACGATACATGATGTTCGGGACAGGATGAGGGGTACCCCACACCGGTCGTTGGATCATGTCCTGAACTTCTTCCCAGCCTTTTCCTCGACGGAGAGGATCTTGGCGTTCAACCCCCCGCGCCGACCCTTGCGGTAGTCCAACTTTATGACCCCGGCGATGCGATTGCAATCCTGTTTCATCCTCTCGAAGCAGCGATGGACCACATCGAAGACCTGATCCCATTCCCCCTCGATGATGGTGCCCATGGCGTTCATGCGGTAGTCCAGTCCGCTTTGCTCTATGATCTCCATGGAACGGGCCACGTACTGGCTGAGGCTCTCCCCCTTGTCCAGGGGATAGATACTGAACTCCAAGAGGACCATCTCCGTCTCCTCCCATGGTGCTGATGTGAACCAAGACATTCGGGGCTCGGGTCGCCCGCCCCTGTCACCAGCCAAGAGTATATCATGCGGGCCCGCGGGTTTGCATCTCCAGGCCATAGGACCTAAAATGGCCATCGACGCTGGGATCGAAGGGCCATGACTGCAGGCGAATCCGGGTTTGTTTTCCCAGGCCCGGGTCCCTTGTGGTCCGTGGTTTGTTTCTCCGAGAGGTGGATATCGCTGATGCCCAAGGGGAGGTGAGAGATGAGTTACGAGTTCATCGATGTGGAGAAGAAGGGACACCTGACCATAGTGACCATCAATCGCCCGGAGGTAATGAATGCACTGCACATACCCGCCAACCAGGAGATGGACAGGGCATTCGACGATTTTGCCGAGGACCCCGAGGCCTGGGTGGCCATCCTCACCGGGGCAGGTGACAAGGCCTTCTCCGCTGGCAATGACCTCAAGTGGCAGGTCCAGCACGGGGCCGAGGCTGTGCGCAAGGGACTGGCGGCCTTGAGGGGCGGCTTCGGGGGTATCACGCGGCGTTTCGACTGCTTCAAGCCCTTGATCGCTGCCGTCAACGGCCTGGCCCTGGGAGGGGGGTTCGAGATGGCACTTGCCTGCGACATCATCTTAGCTGCCGAGACGGCCTCTTTCGGCATACCAGAGCCGAGGGTGGGCCTCATGGCCGCAGAGGGAGGCGTGCACAGGCTCCCCAGGCACATCCCGTATCACCTGGCCATGGGCCTCGTGCTCACTGGGCGAAGGCTCTCGGCCCAGGACGCTCATAGGCTGGGCCTTGTGAACGAGGTCGTCCCGATGGAGCGCCTCATGGAGACAGCCCAGAGGTGGGCGGCCGAGATCCTGGAGTGCTCCCCATTGGCTGTGAGGGCCAGCAAGGAGGCGGCCGTGAAGGGATTGGTGCGACCCCTGGAGGAGGTCATCACAGCGGTCTTTCCAGGCATGGAGGCCATGGTCAGGTCAGAGGACTTCATAGAAGGCCCCAAGGCCTTCGCGGAGAAGAGAAGGCCGCAGTGGAAAGGGAGATGAGTGGATCAGGGGGCCGAATCTTGAACGGGGTGCGCCAGGAGATCCTGGAGATGGCCCATTGGCTCGTGGAGGTCCGCAGGGACCTCCACCGCCACCCCGAGCTCAAGTTCAAGGAGCAGAGGACCGCCCGAGTGATCGAAGAGGGGCTCAGGGAGTGCGGTCTCGAC
>CAZOXN010000570.1:0-2543 GCA_964583655.1 uncultured Desulfarculaceae bacterium
CCTGTCCGGCCAGTTAGGGTTCCTCGACGCCATGGTCATCCCGTATGTGTGCGACACCAACAGGAACCTCTTTCACATCTGGGACCATCGAGTCCAGGGCATGGCTAACGAGTTCCTGAGGCTGCCCAAGAAGCTCGGACATCCGGAGGCCGATTCTTACCTGTCGGCCGAGTTCCATAGGTTTCTGGGCTCATTGGGAAAGATCACTGGAAAACTCCCGGGCGAACAGGACCTTGCAGCGAGCATCGAGCTTTACAACAGGAGCCGCGCTGCCTTGCGCCGGGCGTATCTCGTGATGCAGCGGCTTCGGCCCCGTCTCTGGAGCGCGCAAAGGGTCGGGATCCTCATGGCCTCCGCCCTCAGGGCCCCCAGGGAGGAGCACCTGACCTGGATGGAGTCCCTGCCTTGGACCGATGGCGATGCCCAGGGGATCGGGGAGTGGGTGCCGATCTATGTCAGGGGAAAGGTGTGGGACCCCCCTGGGATCCTGGCACTGTTCCACGAGCTCGGGTTGATGGTGGTAGCTGACGAGATGGTCACTGGTTTTCGGTCCATTGCTCAGGATGCTCCGATGGACGGGGACCCGCTCAGGGCCCTTGTCCATCGCCATATGAGTTCGATCCCGTACCCCGGTTACCACCTGGAGCCCAAGGAGGTGGTAACTGGGTTCCTCACAAGGGTGCGCCAAAGCTCGGCAAGAGGGGTCGTGTTCCTGAATCCCAAGTTCTGCGAGGCGACTGGTTTCGACACCCCGGATCTGGAGCAGGCCTTGCGGGAGGAGGGGATCCCGAGCCTCGTGCTCGAGACCTCCGCAAGGGGGGTCTCCTTGGGCCAAATCCGAGTTCGCTTGGAGGCCTTCAAGGAGATGGTAGGCCAGGAACTCCCGTGACCGACCGGGGTGCGGCGAGTCCCGGGTTCAGTGGTCTGTCCCTGGTGGTCCATGGGGACCTGCGCGAGATACCGGACGTCCTGATCGGCCCTCCACGGATCGACGACACCCGGCAGGGTCCAGCGCAAGGCCAGCCACATGCAGGAGGAGTCGGTTGATGAATCCCATCGCCACGTTGAGGGACCTCAAACAGATCAACATCGATTACTATACAGCGGCACACACCGCCCGTCAGAACGGGAAGTTCATAGCGTACGTCAATGCAATGACACCGGTGGAGATCCTCTACGCCATGGACTTCATCCCCATCTACCCAGAGAATCACGCGGTGATACTCGGCGCCCGCAAGCTCTCCGAGGAGGTGGCCCCGGCTGCCGAGGCCGCTGGGTACTCTATGGACCTATGCTCGTACGCGAGGTGTGACCTTGGATCCATCCTCACGGGAAAGAGCCCTACCTTCGGCCTCCCCAAGCCGGATCTGCTCCTGGCCTCCAACAGCCAGTGCGGCACCATCACCAAGTGGTGGGAGGTCTTGAGCCGGAGGTATGAGGCGCCCATGTTCCTCATCGATGTCCCTCATTCCGGCCACGGAGAGAAGGACCCGGAAGGGGAGCGGTACGTAAGGGGGCAAGTGGAGGAATTGGTGCACATCATCGAGGGGATAACAGGTAGAGGCCTGGACTGGGACAGGCTGAGGGAGAGCATCCGTCTGTCCAGGGAGGCCTCCGACCTCTGGACGAAGGTCCTCGAGTCAGCGGCCCATTGCCCGGCCCCCGTAACCGTCTTCGATCAGTTCATAGCCATGGCCCCCATCGTCTCCCAGAGGGGTACCAGAGTGGCCGTGGAGTTCTACCGCGACCTGTTGCAGGAGATCCAGGATCGGATAGAGGGCGACACCGGGGCGGTGGGACAGGAGCGATTCCGGCTCTTCTGGGACAACCTGCCTGTCTGGCCCGAGATAAGACGCTTGTCCCAATTCCTGGATGAGCGTGGGGCGAGCCTGGTGACATCCCTCTACACCTGGGCCTGGGCCACCTTGGCCGTCGGGGAGGAAGACCCGTTTCAGGACTGGGCTGAACAGTATCTCTACACGGCGAACCTCCACCTGGGGCGCAGGATAGAGCAGTATGTAGCCTTTGCTGAACACTACAAGCTGGACGGTTTCCTTTACCACTCCAATCGGAGCTGCAAGATGGTCTCCCAGGACATCCCGGAGTTGCGCCGAGCGGTGACCGAACGTACAGGGATCCCGGGGGTGATCCTCGAGGCGGACCACAACGATCCGCGCCTTTATGCCATGGAGACCATCGAGGCCCAGATCGAGAGTTTCCTGGAGATGTTGGCCTCCCGGCGAGACTAGTCCATTGCCCCGTCATCGCGAACGTCTTGGCCCATGGAAGGACGTGCCAGTCGTCAGCTCCTCGATGACTCCAACCGATCAGTTTAGTGACAACTCGCATCCCAGGATCCCGCAGGGCCTCCAATCCATCCCCGTGGGCGAAGGGCAGGCGTGTTGACTGGATCCTTGAGCCTTGTTATCTATAAACTCGTATTGCAAGGGGTCGCGCACGAGGGGGACGGGAATGGACAATCTCAAGGTCGGCGGCGTGGAACTCAACAGGTCCTTGGTCAGACGAGTGGAGGGGCTCTTGGG
>CAZOXN010000571.1:0-2540 GCA_964583655.1 uncultured Desulfarculaceae bacterium
CCGAGGCCGCGGCCGGGGGTGGGGGGGTTTAGGGGTGATCAGCGAAAGATACACCTCTTGCCCACCCGAATGGCGAACTGGCATTGCATGGCCTTGGGCATCCGGGCGCGCATGGCGTCGAAGTCCACATCCGGGTAGTCGCTGGCCTTTTCCCCCCCGGTCAGGTTGAAACGGATGACCAGGTCCGCGCCAAAACGCCAGGCCTGGTCAGCTATAACATGCTCGCACTCCCGAGCGGTGAGCCCGGCCGCCTGGATCTCCACGATCTCCATGGAGCAGGCAGGCAATGGAACAAAACTGGTCCCGACACGCCCCTCTGCGATCTCGCCTACCACAAAGCCCTTCTCCTCCTCCATCTCTGCGAAGCTCATCCTCTGGATGGCCCCTGGGTAGACGATGCGCATCTGCGGCCTCAGGGGATGGGAGAGGACTTGGTAAAGGTGGATGTGGCCTGCGGCGACATAGTCGAAATCCAGGGGGAGGGTCCCTCTCGAGACCGTGTCCGGCCTGCCCGCCTTGAAGGTGAAATGACCGGGGCCCACGGTCGCCCCGTCGAAGGCCTGGTGCGTCACCAAGAAATTCAGATCCGCCCTCAGCCCCGAATAATCCGTCTCCTCCAGCGCCCTCAAGAAGGCCCTCCTGGAATCGTTTCGGATAAAGGGAAACCCAGCGAAGCCTACCGCATAGCCCTCCAGCCTCAAGACCAGAGACTTGGGCCTGTCGAAGACGAAGATGTTAGAAGCCCCTTGGAAGAGCTCGAAGGGGAACTCCGACCTCTCGTGATTGCCAGGGATGATGAGCACCGGCACTCCCATCCGGCCTAACTCCACGATCGGTCCCACGAGCTCCTCCATGGTCTCCCTATGGATGTAGTGCTTGTTGAAGAGATCCCCGCTGTGGATGAAGAGGTCCGCCCCCATCTCCGAGGCGTGGCCCACCACTTTCGAAAAATTTGCCTTTATGGAATCTGCCCACCTCCTGCGGCCTTGCACATCCCCCCGACCCTCCTTCAGGATCTCGAACCCGAGGTGGGTATCCGCTGTATGGATGAACCTCACGCCATCGCCTCTGTCTTGTTGGGAACGGTATACGGCTTACTGGGAAAGGAATACTACAAGGGGAGACGGGACGCAAACTGTTTTTCGGGCTTGCGCTTGCTGGCCCATTGGGCCGCGGCATGCCTCAGTCACGCAGGCCGCTTGACACCCGATCATTTCGAGAAGAGGGGGTGGTCCGCCGGGACCTCTCGGACCTGCCCACGTAGGCCTCTCGGAGGAGTTGGCTGATATGGATGACACGCACCGGGAGGCCGGCACGCCTCACCCCGTACCTCAACTGGATGAGACACCCCGGGCATTCCGTGGTGAGGATGCTCGCGTCGGTCCTCTTGAGGTTCTCCATCTTCCTGTCCAGGACCTTCATGGACTGCTCATAGTGCAAAACGTTGTAGCTACCCGCCGCGCCGCAACACCTGTCGGCCTCAGGGAGCTCCACGTAAGAGACCCCTGGGGTCTGCGAGAGTATGGCCCGGGGCTCCTTGACGATCCTCTGATACCTGCTCATGTGGCATGGGTCATGGTAAGTGACCCTGACCTGCGGCAGGTTCGAGGCCTCCGTGGGGGGCATCCGGTCGTGCATGAACTCACTGAACCCCTTGACCCGCCTCGCCAGGCCCTCGGCCCGCTCCCTCGTCTTGGGGTCTTCCTCGAAGAGCTCGGGGTAGTCCTTGAGAAACGCCGAGCAGCTTCCGCACTCAGTGACGATGGCGTCGACCTCCATCCGCTCCAAGACATCCATGTTCTTGCGGGCGATCATCCGGGCCGCCTCGAGATCCCCGTAACCGTATGCCGGCAGGCCGCAGCAACAATTCTCGGCGATGATGACCCTCGTGCCCCCTTGCACTAGCACCTCCACAGTGGCCTCGCTCACCTGCGGGAGCACGAAGTTGAAACCACACCCGACGAAGTACCCGATCCTCGTTGTGGCATCCTCAGGGCCGAGATAGAGCCCTGCAACCCTGTCCCGGAAGGCACGAGTCGGGATCCTCTCCACGATCCCCTCAACCTTGTCCAGGTCCTTGCCGAACCACTTCAGGATGCCCAACGCGCGCGCCAACTTGCTCATGCCGGAGTTCTTCCCGTACGCCCCCAACCGGACGTACCTGGCCATCTTCCTCTGGTCAGGGAGGAGGTTGTGAAACAAAAACCTCATGACCTTGGGCTGGCCCACGCGTTTCATGTATTCTGCTCGTCCAGCCACCACGTTCTTGTCCGTGCGCACGGCTGGGAAGCAGTTGGCCACGCAACTCCTGCACAGGAGACACTCGAACAGGGGGTCCTTCAGGTCCCTGTCCAGCTCTAGCTCCCCCTCGATGAGCTTCCGGATGTGGGCATTGTGGCCCCTGGCCACGGACCTCTCGTCCTTGGTGATGTCGAAGATGGGGCAGTGCGCCTGACAGAAACCGCACTTGTTGCACTTGGCCACCTCGTCATACACGGCCCTGATCTGGTCGCTCATCTGAGCCTCCGTCCATCATGGGT
>CAZOXN010000572.1:0-2538 GCA_964583655.1 uncultured Desulfarculaceae bacterium
CAAGGCGATCCCCAACGCCGAGATCCTGAGTAGGACCTCTTCGTGCAAAGCCGGGGCCTTCACCACCCCACCTTTCCCCACCTGGGTCCTGCCCACCTCGAACTGCGGTTTGACCAGGGCGATCACCTCCCTGGGACTGGCAAGGAGCCTCACCACCGCTGGCAGGATGATTCGAAGGCTGATGAAGGAGACGTCGATGGTGGCCAGATCCGGGGTCTCACCGAGGTCCTCGGGTTCCAGATATCGCGCGTTGCAGCGTTCCATGACCACGACCCTTGGGTCTGCACGGAGCTTGTGGTGCAGCTGGCCGTAACCCACATCCACGGCAATGACCCGGCTTGCACCTCGCTGGAGGAGGCAATCGGTGAAGCCGCCCGTGGAAGCGCCTACATCCAGGGCCACCCGGCCCGTCACGTCCACATGAAACCCGTCCAGGGCAGCCTCCAGCTTCACCCCGCCACGGCTCACATAAGGCAGGCGTGGCCTCAGCAACACGATCCCGGCGTCCACCGGGAATGACCTCCCGGCCTTGTCCGCCAGGATCCCGTTGACCATCACTGACCCTGAGAGGATGAGGGCCCTGGCCTGCTCCCTGGAGGTGGCGAGCCCCCGGGAGACCAGGAGGGTGTCTAGGCGCTCTTTTCTCGGGGGGGGCATCTCACGGTGCCGAGTTCAACCGCGGCCGCCCTTTCTTTCCACTGATCTCAAGGCTGGGCGGGTGATCCATTGGAGGACGACCTGGACGATCCCAGGAGGGTCGAGGGAGTACTTGGCTCGAAGCTCTTGTTGGCCTCCGTGCTCCACGAAGGCATCCGGGATGCCCAGGCGCAGGACTTCCACCTCCCTGAGGGCTCCAGTTTGATCGTGCAATAGCTCCAGCACCGCACTGCCGAAGCCGCCTGCGAGGACGTTCTCCTCAAGGGTCAGGACGCGCCTGATTCTCGCCACGAGAGGCAGGAGCCTGGCCTCATCCAGAGGCTTGATGAAACGGGCATTCACCACCGTGGCCTCCACGCCAAGACTCGCCAGGGACCGCGCTGCCTCCAAGGCCGGGTAGACCATGGAACCGACGGCCAGCATAAGCAGGTCGTCACCCTCCCTGAGGACCTCGCAACGCCCGAGGTCCAAAAGGGGGATCTCCCCATCGAAAGGCTCCACGCCCACCCCAGGGCCCCTGGGATAGCGCAGGGCCACAGGGTGCCCCCATTGCAGGGCGCTCGCCAGCATCTGCTGGAGCTCCCTCTCGTCCTTGGGTGCCATGAGGACCATGTTCGGCATGTGCCTCAGATACGACAAGTCGAACAAGCCGTGATGAGTCGGCCCGTCTTCGCCTACGATCCCTGCCCTGTCCATGGCGAAGATCACGGGGAGGTCCTGAAGGCACACGTCGTGCAGCACCTGATCGTAAGCCCTCTGGAGGAAGGTGGAATAAATGGCCACTACCGGCCGCAGGCCCTGAGCTGCCATCCCAGCGGCCAGGGTGACCCCGTGTTGCTCGGCGATACCGACGTCGTGGAACCGGCTCGGGAAGGCCTTGGAGAATGCCTCGAGCCCTGTCCCCTGCGGCATGGCAGCCGTGATCGCAACGACCCTCTGGTCCCTCCTCGCCAACTCTATCAAAGTCCTTCCGAAGACCGAGGTGTAAGAGGGCGGGGAGTCCTGGGAAATGGCCCTGCCTGTCTCCAGGTCAAACGGGCCTATCCCGTGAAACCTCGTGGGCTCTTCCTCTGCTGGACCGTACCCTCGTCCCTTCTTCGTGATCACATGGACGAGGATCGGTCCCTTCAGCTGCCTGACGTTCCTCAGGGTCTCGATGAGGGCCCTCAGACGATGTCCGTCCAGGGGCCCGACGTACTTGAATCCCAGCTCCTCGAAGAGGAGGCCTGGGGTGATCAGGCTCTTGGCGAACTCCTCCCACTTCTTGACGATCCTGCTGACCGATCCTCCAACGCCAGGGAGGGTCTTCAGGAAGAGCTTCATGTCTTCCCTGAACCTGGTGAAAAACTGTACTGTCAGTATCCGGTTGAGATAGGTGGAGAGGGCACCCACGCTATTGGAGATGGACATCTCGTTGTCGTTGAGGATTACCACGAGGTCCTGGTCTTTGTTGGCACCGGCGTGATTCAAGGCCTCCAGGGCCATACCTGCCGTGAGGGATCCATCGCCGATCACCGCCACGGCCTTTCCTTCTTTCCCTCTCAGCCTGGCGGCCATGGCCATGCCCAGCGCTGCGGAGATGGAGGTGCTGCTGAGTCCTACGTCGAAGGTGTCGTAGATGCTCTCCTCCCTCTTGGGGAATCCGCTGAGCCCGCCCATGCACCTCAGGGTAGCGAACTCCCCTCTCCTGCCCGTGAGGAGTTTGTGGGCGTAACACTGATGCCCCACATCCCACACGATGAGGTCCCTCGGCGTGTCGAAGACATAGTGGAGGGCCAAGGTGAGCTCGACCACTCCCAGACTGGAGGCCAGGTGACCTCCGGTCCTGGAGACAGTGGAGATGATCTCCTGCCTTATCTCCTCGGCCAGGGTCTTCAATTG
>CAZOXN010000573.1:0-2503 GCA_964583655.1 uncultured Desulfarculaceae bacterium
GCCTTCCACCCCCTTGTCCAACTCCACGAAGGCCCCGTAGTCCGTGATGCTCACCACCTTACCCTGCAGACGCGTCCCAACCGGAAACCGCTCCTCCACGGATGCCCAAGGGTCGGGCGCGATCTGTTTGAGCCCCAGCGATACACGTTCCTTTTCCCTGTCGTAATGGAGGACCTTCACCTCGAGCTCGTCGCCTATCTGAACGACCTCGCTGGGGTGCTTCACCCGCCCCCACGACATGTCGGTTATGTGCAGGAGGCCGTCCACCCCTCCCAGGTCGATGAAGGCTCCGTACTCGGTGATGTTCTTGACCACCCCCTTGACGATGATCCCCTCCTGGAGCATGTCCAGGGTCTTGGCGCGTATCTTCTCCCTCTCTTCCTCCAGGAGGGCCCGTCTCGAGAGCACGATGTTGCTCCTCCTGCGGTTGTACTTGAGGACCCGGAAACGGTAGGTCTCCCCTATCATCCTCTCCAGGTTCCTCGTCATTCGCAGGTCCGCCTGGGACCCCGGCAAGAAGGCGGTCACACCCACATCCACCGAAAGCCCACCTCTCACCCTCCCGATGACCTTCCCCTCCACGGTCCCGCCCTGCTCGTATGCCCTCCGGATCTCGTCCCAGACCTTTATCTTGTCGGCCTTGGTCTTGGAAAGGGCTATCTCGCCCTCCTCGTCGTCCCTGGACTCCAACAGGACTTCGATCATGTCCCCTTCCCTGATAGCCACCTGGCCGCTCTCGTCCTGGAACTCGTGTATGGGTATCTGCCCCTCGGACTTGTATCCCACGTCCACCATGACGTGTTCTTTCCCCACTAGCACCACCCGACCCCTTACCACTTCTCCTTCTTGAATCTTGTTGAAGGTTTCCTCGAAAAGATCTTGGAAACTTTCGTCTTTTGTCTCAAGGAGCGGAGCTTTCGAGCCGGGCTCGGTCGATACGGTCATCGAATCAGAGTTGGGTCCTAGGATCTTCTCTCCTTCTCCGTGCATTATGGTCTGTCCCCCCGAAGTCACCCATCATCCTGCCCCCCTATTCTGGATCAGGCCGGGCAAAAAGCGTGGGTATATTACCATCTTCCCTACAAAATGCAAGCAAATTCTAATGCTCTTCAACGAGCCTTGGCCGAAAGCACATGAAGCACTCGGTCCACCACCTCTTCTGGCGTCAGCCCCGTGGTGTCGATCACGCAGGCCCCGTGCGGCACCTTCAGAGGGGCGAGGTCCCGCGAGGCGTCCTGTCGGTCCCTGACGGCCATCCTCTCCCTTACCTCTTCGAGGGAGGTCCCGACACCACGCTCCTTCAGTTCCAGGAACCGTCTCCTCGCCCGCTCCTCCTGAGAGGCGGTGAGAAAGAAGCGGAAATCGGCGTCCGGGAAGACCTGGGATCCGGTATCCCGGCCTTCAAAGACCATTTGCCCGGGTCTGGCCATGTCCCTCTGGATGCGCCACAGGAACTCGCGAACCACCCTTCTGGCCGAGATCCTGGATGCGAGCATCCCGATCTCCTCGGCCCTCAAGGCCTCGGATATGTCCTGGGACCCGCACGTCACGCTCATCTTCCCCTCTTCGTCCCATCCGACGCTCAAAGGGCAGCTCGCCACGGCCTTCTGCAGGTCTTCGTCCTCCTCGGGATCCAGGCCACATTCCTTGATCCACCACGCCACGGCCCTGTACAGGGCGCCGGTGTCCACGTATCGCAATCCGAGCCGACTCGCGAGGAGTCGCGCCACCGTCCCCTTCCCGGCAGCGCTGGGTCCATCTATGGTGATGATCATGCGGGGGTCAGCCTCGCCAAGAGCTCTTGGTTGCAGCGGCTAGTTGCCGGCAACGGTGAGGATGTTCCTGGAGAGATAACGTGGGAAAGAGGGGCGTCATTTCTGCGAGGCTTTCCCGAAGAATTCCATGATGGATTTCCTGTCTTCTTCGTTCATCTCCGTGAAACAGACCCCGACGTCATAGAGCTGTCTCCCCACCTCCCTCACATGCACTATGACCCCTCGTGCCTTCACCAGCCTCTCCTCCAGGGCGATCTCCATCTCGAGCTGACTGTTCACGGGAAACGAACGATGGGTCTGGATCGTCACCCCGCCTTGGCTCAGGTCGAGGCTCTTGCACATGCCCATCTCCACAGGGTTCTTGGCCTGATCGAAGTGGGTGTACGAGATAAGATGGCTCGAATCCACCCTGGGAAACCTTCGCTTCTCTTGAATACCCCCCATCTGGCAATCCCCTGGCGACCTTCTCCTTGCAGATCCTCGGGTCTCGACTGGGATTTTAGCAGATGTGGCCTTGTTGTCAATCCATCGTGCCATGGTGGTGAAACGAAGATCGGCTTGATTGGCCGTAATGCCTATCACTTGTCCGTTCTCTATGGCCCGTCGCTGGTCCTGACCTGCAAAGGACCATATGACAACCAGCAATGAAGATCGGCTACACCGCTGAGGGCAGCACCGGTGCCTCACGAGATGAGGGCCGGAAGGTGGTGGTTTGGATTGACATCTGT
>CAZOXN010000574.1:0-2496 GCA_964583655.1 uncultured Desulfarculaceae bacterium
CTCTACCTCCTGAAGGCGTCGCTCCTTTGTTGAGCCGCCCTTGCGGCCTGCATGTCAACTCGGTGGAAGGCCCCGAGGACCGTCCTTCGTTACGGGCCACGTACTTCCTAATGGGAAGGGATGGAGCTCGTGGAGCGGACGAATGGATGGGCGTCCGGCTGCGCTACTTTATGAAGGCGTGGTCGAGGACTCATGACGGGAGTTTGGCTTAGAGGGATAGACCAGAAAGGAGAAAGAGGATGATCATAAAGAGATTGGCCATTTCGGCATTGATCGTGTCTTTTGCGCTGGGGGTTGCAGACGCCAAGGACTTGGAACTCGAGAAGAAGGCCGGCGATCTGGAAGTGAAGGTCACATTGAAACAGAACCCTCCTGTTGTGGGCAACAATGACATGACCGTGGAGCTGAAGGATTCCTCGGGCAAGGCAGTGACAGACGCCAAGGTGGCAGTGAATTACTCCATGCCTGCTATGCCAGGGATGCCCCCCATGAACTACAAGGCCGATGCCATGCTCCACGGGGACAAGTATCACGCCCGCATGAACCTCTCCATGGCGGGTCCCTGGAACATAGAGGTGAAGGTGACCAGGGCGGGTAAGACCGTTTCAGCCAAGTTCAACGTGGATGCCAAGTGAAGAAGAGGGCCGGGGAATGTCCCGGCCTTCCGGTCCAAGGCCCTCGTTGCTCAGCTTTCGGAGGTCTCCCATGATCTGCCGAGTCCTGCGTGTATCGGGTATCAATGGCGCCGTCGTGTCGTTGGTATTTTGGGCGTGCTGCGCGCTCCCCGGGGTTTCCCATCCCAATGCCCTTGCTCAGGAGCTCACTTTGGAGCCTCTCATCCAGGAGGCCCTGGAACGAAACCCTGAGATCCATGCTGCCAGGGCCCGGGCAGCGACAGCGCATCGCAAGGTGCCCCAGGCCAGGAGCCTCCCGGATCCCATGTTCATGACCGGGTATCAAAACGAAGGGTGGAAGGAATACACCTACGGTGAGATGCCCGATGCCCAGTGGATGTTCTCCGCCTCCCAGATGATCCCTTTCCCGGGCAAGCTGGCCCTCAAAGGGGAGATGGCCAGGCAGGAAGCCGAGGGACTGGATGCCTCGGCCGAAAACGCAGCCCTCCAGGTCGTGGCAAGGATAAAGGAGCTTTACTACGATCTCTTTCTGGCCCACAGGACTCTGGAGATATTGAGCCGCACAAGGGCGCTTTTCTCCCGCATGGAGGATGCGGCCTTGGCCAGGTACAGCTCGGGCACGGGTCCTCAGCAGGAGGTCCTCATGGCCCAGACAGAAAGGTACATGCTCCTGGAGCGGGAGGAGATGCAAAGGCAGAGGCTCAGCTCCCTGGAGGCCATGTTAGGTGCTGCCCTTGGCAGATCCAGCCACAGCCCCCTTGGCAAGCCCCAGGAGCCATCCGCCACGCCCCTGGAGAAGAGCCCCGAGGAGCTTGTGCAAATGGCCCAGGAGAGGTCCTGGCAGCTCAGGACAAGGGCCAAGATGGTTCAGGCAGCCGAGGCCAGGGTCTCCATGGCCAAGAAAGAGTATTTTCCCGACCTCACCCTCACGGGCAGTTACTTCAACAGAGGCGGCGGGGAACTCCAGGACATGTGGAGCCTCACGGCCACCATCAATGTGCCCATATTCTTCAGGACCAAACAGGACGAGGGGCTCGAAGAGGCCAACTCCGCTCTCAAGGAAGCGCACCACGAGCTGGAAGCAACCCGTCTGATGATCGCCTCCTCCATAAGGGACAACTATGCCATGGCAAAGGCCTCCGAGAACCTCCTGTCCCTTTACAGGGAGGCCATCATTCCAAAGCAATACCAGGACTTCGAACTGGCTCTCTCTGGGTACATCACGGGCAGGATAGAGGCCATCACGGTGATATCCAGGCTGAGGGCCTTCCTGGACACAGAGCTGCTCTACTGGTTCCAGTTCGCCCAGAGGGAGAAGGCCCTGGCCAGGCTCGAGGCCCTGGTGGGGGGAAGGTGGTGGGAGTGAGGGATCCAGGGGAAACGCGGCCAGAAGTGCTTGAGGGGTTTTCCCGGCCCAGGAGTATCGCATTCAGGTCCCCCGAGCGGATCACCTTAAGAGGTGGCCTGGCTAGAGCTTTGCAGGGGCCTCTTTGGCGGGACCGCTTTGTCTGAAGGAAAAAGCCATGCGAAGAATCGGAATGGTTTTCCTGCTCATGTGCGCCCTTCTTGCGAGCCGCCTTGGAGCCACGGCCCGAGCCCAGGGGGAGCGCAGTGGCCGCCAAGCCCCGGCCCAGGCAGTCCAGGCTGAAATCTCTGGCCAGAGCGAAGAAGAAATGCCTCCTGCCATCGAGATCCCGCCGGAGAAGCGCCAGCTCATAGGGGTGCGCACGGCCGAGGTGACAAGAAAGGACCTTGTCCGAACCATCCGCACAGTGGGCCGCATAGAGTACGACGAGAGAAGGCTCGACACGGTGAACACGAAGTTCGAGGGCTGGATAGAGAATCTTTACGTGGACTACAC
>CAZOXN010000575.1:0-2494 GCA_964583655.1 uncultured Desulfarculaceae bacterium
GCATGGATCGCCCCGTAATACGTATGTATCCCGTCTACCTTCAGGACCTCCATCACCCCCTCTGAACCTCGGGGCCATGTGCAAACGCTGCCCTTGACCGCATCACCCCTTCACTCGTCCAGGACCTCCCTGACCTTCCTTGCCAGGCCCTCGAGGGTGAAGGGCTTGTGGATCAACGCGGTCCCCTTGTCCAGGATGCCATGGTGGACGATGACATTGTCCGTGTACCCGGACATGTACAGGGCCCTTGCCTCGGGATGGATCCCCTGGAGCCGCTCCACCACCTCGCGGCCGCTCATCCCTGGCATGACCACATCGGACAGTATGAGGTCGATGGGCTCCCTGTATCTCTCGCAGAGCATGAGGGCCTCTCCCCCGTCCCGGGCCACCAGGACCTTGTACCCTTGCTTCTTGAGCATCCTCACCGCGAGTTCTCGAACCGCATCCTCGTCCTCGACGACCACTATGGTCTCGTCCCCCTTTGGGACATCGCCGAAATCCCGTCTCTTTGTCTCTTCCACGGACTCGTCCACCCTGGGCAGATAGACCTTGAAGGTCGTCCCCTGACCGGGCTCGCTATAGACCGAGATATGCCCGTTGCTCTGTTTGACGATCCCGTAGGCCGTGGAAAGCCCCAAGCCGGTCCCCTTTCCCCTCTCCTTGGTGGTGAAGAAAGGCTCGAAGATGCGTTCCCTGACATGGGCGGGCATCCCTGATCCGGTGTCGCTTATGGACAACATCACATACGGTCCGGGCTGAACCTCGGCATGCGATCTGGCGTACTCTTCGTCCAGCTCCACGTTGGCCGTCTCGATGGTGAGCCTGCCCCCTTTCTGCATGGCATCCCTAGCATTCACCACGATGTTGACGATGGCCTGTCCTATCTGCGCAAGATCGGCCTTCACCATCCCGATTCCATCCTGGAGGAGGGTGACGAGCTCTATGTCCTCTCCCATGATCCTGCGGAGCATCTTGTCCAAGTCCTGGACGACTTGGTTCATATCTATGACCTGCACCTCCATTATCTGCCTTCTGCTGAAGGCCAGGAGTTGCGTGGTGAGGGCAGCGGCCCTGTCCGCGGCCCCGATTATCTCCTCGATGTTCTTCTTCAGGGGATCTCCCTCCTTGAGGTCGCAGAGGGAGAGCTGGGCTGTGCCCTTGATCACGGTGAGGAGGTTGTTGAAGTCGTGGGCGACCCCGCCTGCCAGCCTCCCGATGGCCTCCATCTTCTGCGCCTGCAGGAACTGCTCCTGAAGGGCGCTCTTCTCTTCTTCGGTTTTCCTGGCACGAGTGATGTCCCTCAGAAAGGCCAGCACAGCAGGCCTGTCTTCCCAGGTGATGGGGACAGCGCTCGTGCGGATCCACCGTGGCTCTCCTCCTTTGTAAGGGACGCGGAAGAAGTAACTCTTGGGGAGATCTCTGTCGCCTCGGAGCCTTCTGGTGTAGTACTCTCGGACGATCTCCCTGTCCTCGGGATGGATGAAATCGTCGAAAGGCCGACCCAAGAGCTCCTCGATGGTGAAGCCTGTCCCTTGCTGAGCCCTTCGGTTTGCAAACCGTATAATCCCATCCTGAAGGACGAGGATCGAGTCGAGGGCGTTTTCCACCACCACACGGTACTTCTCCTCGCTCGCCTCCAACGATTTCTGAGCCAGCACGGCTTCGGTGACGTCCATCAGGGCCGCCTGGACAGCGGGCCTTCCACGAAGCTCAATGAGACTAGCATACATCTCGACCCATCTGACCGAGCCGTCCTTGTGGATTCCTCTGTACCGGTATACGGCAGGGACCTCTTTCCCCTCCAGGCGTTCCCCGAACCTGCCCCAGACCAAAGCCTGGTCATCAGGGTGTATCAAGTTGACAACCTTCTCCGGGTGGAGGGAGAGGAGCTCTTCGACGGTATACCCTGCGATCTCTTCGCACCTCCTGTTGGCGTAGACGATGCGGAAGTCCTGGATCACCAGCACCCCCTGGAGCGAGTTCTCCACCAGGGTCCTGTATTTCTCCTCGTTCTCTCTCAGGGCCTGCTCGGCCCTCTTGCTCTCGGTGATGTCCCTCACCCAGACCTGGATTCCCGGATCATCTCCGAACATGATCCTTCGGGCCAGGATCTCTCCGTCAAAGGCAGAACCATCTTTGCGCTGGAGTTTGACCTCATACCTAGCGGGCACGTCCTCTCCCCGCATCCTCGCCCTTGCCCGCTCCCTGGTCAGGTCCTGATAGTCGGGATGATAGACGAGCCAGTGATACATGCCCTCCATCTCCCCCTTGGCATAACCGAGCATCTCGTGCAGACGACGGTTGGCGAAGACGATGGTGGGTCCTTTTTGCACGAAGATCCCGTCGAAACTCTCTTCCACCAGGGTTCGATACCTCTCCTCCTGTTCCTTTAAGGCCTCCTCCATTTGCTTTCTCTGAGTGATGTCTCTGAAGACGACCAGATTCGCGGTCACGCCGCGCCAGAGGACCCTCGATCCGGATATCTCGACAGGAA
>CAZOXN010000576.1:0-2493 GCA_964583655.1 uncultured Desulfarculaceae bacterium
GGCGCTTCACCGGGTGGTCTTCGGACAGGATTACCTGGACTGGGAGATGGGACCGGTCAAGCGAACCATGATGGCGCGGGCTGCCGAGGATGGGGTTCGACGAAGGGCCCAGACCGGGGGGGTGGTGTCGACCCTGGTGAGTCACGCCCTGGATGTCGGCTCTGTGGATGCCGCGGTCCTCACCCGCAGGGAAGGGGACCATCTCCCCTACGGTAGGATCTGCCGTTCGTCCAAAGAGGTCCTGGAGTGCAGCGGGTCCAGCTATGTCGCCGGGGCGACCTTGGAGGCCCTGAATGCCGGTCCCTGGGACGGGGATGAGAGGATTCTTGCTGTGGGCATCCCGTGCCAGGTCCTGGCCTTGGCCAAGATGAGGGCATCGCCCCTGGAGAGGAGGACCCCCATAGGGAGGATATCCATCGTCATAGGGCTTTTCTGCACCTGGGCCCTGGTCTACGGGCCCTTCCTGGACTTCCTAATGGAGAGGGTCAAGGGGGAGGAGATCTCCAAGCTGGACATCACACCCCCCCCGGAGCGGCTCCTGAAGGTGACAACGCAGCGACGGCTCATGGACATCCCCCTGGATGATATCCGACCGTTCATCCGTTCCGGATGCGCGGTGTGTCTGGATATGACCTCCGAGCTCTCGGACATATCCGTGGGCACGGTGGAGGGAGTGGAGGGATGGAACACGGTCCTGGTCCGAAGCGATGAGGGAGAGATGCTCGTCTCCAGGGCCGAGGCGTCGGGGCTCATCGAGGTCCAGCCCCTTCCCGAAGAGAACGCCGCGCACCTGCGCGAGGCCTCCCTGCTCAAGAAGCGTCGCGCCTTGGCGGCCCTGAAGGATAGGGGGGAACTGGAGGGGGGGTACGTCAAACTCCCGTCAGATCTGGTCCAGCGGATCCTGCGCTCCTCAGAGGAGGTCGGTTCATGAGCATCATCGCCAAGGACGAACCAGGGCGCAACGTGCTCCTCATGGGCAATGAGGCCATCGCCAGGGGGGCCATCGAGGCCGGGGTTCGGGTCTGCAGCGCCTATCCCGGGAATCCGTCGTCCGAGATCATCGGCTCCCTCTCCGAGGTGGCGGAGGAGCTCGGCATATACGTGGAGTGGTCCGTAAACGAGAAGGTGGCCCTGGAGGTCTCCGCCGCTGCCTCCATGGCAGGGCTGAGGGGCCTCACAGCCATGAAGCAAAATGGCCTCAACGTGGCCGCGGACTTCTTGCTCAATCTCAACTTGAGCGGGAGCAAGGGGGGACTCGTGGTGGTGGTGTGCGACGACCCCTCCGCCCTGTCGTCCAGCAACGAGGAGGACTCCAGGGCTTACGCCAAGCTGGCGGACCTGCCGCTCCTGGAGCCCTCCACGTTTCAGGAGGCCAAGGAGATGACGCGCTGGGCCTTCGATCTCTCCGAGGAGTTGGGGCTTCCCTGCCTGATTCGAAGTGTCACCAGGGTCTCCCACGCCAGGGGAAACGTGACCCTCGGTGAGATCCCCAAGGAACCCCGGAGGCCTTGGTTCGATGTCTCCCGCCCGATCATCCCCCTTCCCGTGGGCCTGACCCACAGGGTGCTCCACGACAAGCTGCGCAAGGCCAGGGAGAGGTTCGATGCATCCCCATACAACCTCTATCGGGGGCCAGAGAGGCCTGAGCTCCTAGTGGTCACCTGCGGGGCATGCTGGATGTACGCCCTTGAGGCTGTGGCCAACTTGGGGCTGAAGGATCGTGTGGGGGTAATCAAGGTGGGCACGACGTGGCCCCTACCCCAGGCCTTCCTCCTGGAACAACTCAGGAAGGCGGATAAGGTCCTGTTCGTGGAAGAGGTGGACCCCTTTCTGGAGGACAACGTCAAGGGAGTCTGTTGCCAGTGGGGAGATGAAGTGGGCCCCAAGGTCTTTCTCGGCAAGGCCACCGGGACCTTGCCGGATACCGGGGAGATGGGGCCGGATCTGGTGGCCAGGGCCATCCGGCAGGTCCTGGGTCTCCCGCACAAGGAGGTCCGTCCCCCCCAATATGCCCATGAGGCGGCCGAGGCGGCAGGGCTTCACGCCCCGTCGCGGCAACTGGGATTCTGCGCAGGCTGTCCCCACAGGGCCGCGTATTGGGCCATAAAAAACGCCCTGCAGCTCGACGGCCGAAACGGATTTGTGGTGGGGGACATCGGATGCTACTCCCTCGGTATCGGTCCAGCAGGGTACGGACAGATGAAGACCCTTCACGCCATGGGTTCAGGGGCGGGACTGGCCAATGGGTTGGGCCAGCTCAGAAGGTTCGGCTTCGAGCAGCCAGTGGTAGCCTTGTGCGGGGATTCGACCTTCTACCACGCGGCCATACCTGCCCTCGTGAACGCCAGGTACAACGGATCCAACTTCATCATGGTGATATTGGACAACAGCGCCACGGCCATGACCGGCTTCCAACCTCATCCCGGCACAGGGAGGACGGCCATGGGATCCCAGGCCCCTGTGGTGGACATAGAGGGGCTTTGCAAGGCCCTA
>CAZOXN010000577.1:0-2488 GCA_964583655.1 uncultured Desulfarculaceae bacterium
GACCAAGACCGATCCGGAGAAGCTCCTCCATGAGCTCGGGGAGGTCCGACGGCTCGGTTATGCGGTGGACAGGGAGGAGATGGTCACAGGCCTTTACTGCGTGGCAGCCCCGGTCTTCGACTACACGGAACACCCGGAGTACGCCATCAGCGTCTCCGCGCCTACCGCCAGGATGAGTCAGGAAGGCATAACAGCGCTGAGCCGGGAGGTCAAACGGGTCTGCGGGGAGCTGTCCAGGCGGCTGGGGAAGAACGAAGCCGGGAAAATCCATGGACGAGATTCGCACTAGGAAGGTCCTCAGGGAACATGCGGGCCTCGAGGGAGAGATCCTCCAAGAGATCGCCGAGGCCTTGGGAAACACCGGGGAGCGCCTGGATCGCGCCATGGAAAAGCTGCACGAATCCAGGGGGCGCATCCAAGAACTGCTCGGGACCCTGGCCACTCTCCCAAAGGGCGACCCTCCTCATGAGCTCCTCGACCGGTACAGGGATGAGGTGGAGCTCCATAACAGGTTGAGAGAAGACGCCCTTCAGTGCCTCCGCTATCTCATCATCCATAGGGAGGCAGTGGGCTTCAGGAATCACAGGCTGGTGCAGGAAAAGTACCAAATCCCGGCGGCCATCAAGTTATCCGAGCCGTGGCCCTGAGGGTAAGCGACCCTGCACAGGACTCGCCGCTCCCTACCCCTTGTTCGTCCTGGCCCCCTGTGCACCCCCTGGGGGATGAAGCGAATCGAAGATGACCTGAGCCAGCCCCCTGGGGATCCCGGGCACCTTGGCTAGTTCATCCACGGAGGCCCCCTTCACTTGGTGGAGGCTCCCGAGATGCCTCAGCAACGCCCTCTTCCTCCTTGGCCCGACCCCCTGGATCCCGTCCAGCACGGAGGACGCCCTCCTGCGAAGCCTCCCCTTCCTGTGACGCGCGATGGCGAACCTGTGCGCCTCGTCCCTCACGCGCTGGAGCAGCTTTAGGACCGCGGGCTCCCTCCGCAGGGACAGCGGCTCCTTTCGGCCGGCGATGAAGACCCGGTCCTCCGCTGCCTCTCCAGATCTCCCCTTTCTCCCCTTGGCCAGGGCCACTGCCTCTACCCCTCCCAAGCCGAGTTCCTCCATGACAGCGCGGGCCACCCCCAACTGCCCCTTACCCCCGTCCAGGACCACGAGGTCCGGTAGATCCCCCTCCTCCTTCCTGCGGCGGAGGTGCCGCTGGAGTAGCTCGTACATCATGGCGTAATCGTCCATGCCCGGGACCGTGCGGATGTTGTAGGACCTGTATGCCTCCTTGCAAGACCTTCCTTGCACCAAGCGTACTGCGGCGCCGACGCCGGCCTCGCCACCCAATGTCGAGATGTCGAACCCCTCGAGGACCCGTGGGGGTCCCTTGAGCTGGAGACGTCTTGCCATGAGGAGCAGGGCGTCCTCCTGGGCCTCCCCTGCCTGGGGCACGGCCAGCTCAGCGTTTTCTCTTGCCATCTCCAGGAGATCCTTGGCCTCTCCGCGCTGGGGGCAACGGATCCTGACCTTTCTCCCTGCCATCTCCTCCATCCATTGCCCCAGCAACTGCCCCTCCCCCCCCAGGCTCGTGGGGACCAAGATCTCTGGAGGCACCGCCCTGCCCGAGGCATAGAACTGTTTCAGGAACGATGACACTATCTCATCGTCCTCAAAGAGAGGAGACTTGCCCGTGAGCCTCAGGCTCTCCATGACCTTTCCTTCTCTCACCTGCAAGACTGCCACCGTGACCCGATCCCCTGCTCGATGAAGGCCCACTACATCGCGGTCCTTGCCCAGGGGGGTGACGACCCTCTGTCCCTCCACGGTCCTCTCCACCGCCCGGATCTGGTCCCTGATGTGGGCGGCCTCCTCGAATCGCAACCCCTCGGATGCCTCCTTCATCCTGCGCTCCAATCTCTCCAGGAGTTCCTTGGATCTCCCCTGGAGGAGGAGCATGGCGTCCTTGACCCTGGCGGCGTATTCCTCCTGGCTCACCCCCCCGCGGCATACCCCCGCGCAGCGGCCCATCTGGTAGTTGAGGCAGGTCCGGTGTGCGAGCCGGAATTGTGATTCCTTGCAAGTTCGAAGGCCCATGTGCCTCTGTAAGAGGCGCAGTGTCTGCCGGACAGACCTGCTGGAGGTGTAGGGTCCGAAGTACAGGGCCCCATCCCTTCGGGGCTGGCGCACCAGGCTCACCCTGGGAAAGGGTTGGCCCTTTTCGATGCGCAGGTGGAAGTAGCTCTTGTCGTCGCGGAAGGCCACGTTGTATGGAGGCCTGTGTCTCTTGATGAAGGTGTTCTCGAGGACCAGGGCCTCCTTCTCGGTCCTCGTCACCACAAACTCTACCTCCTCCACGTGCTGGAGCAGGAACCTGACGGCGTGGCGGCCGTCGCCCCGCTGCCCAAAGTAAGAGCGCACGCGCGCCCTCAGGTCCTTGGCCTTGCCCACATAGAGGACCCGGCCGTGGAGGTCCTTCATGAGGTACACGCCTGGAA
>CAZOXN010000578.1:0-2471 GCA_964583655.1 uncultured Desulfarculaceae bacterium
TTCGCCCCTGTGGCCCTGGCTGCGTTCCTTGGGGATCTGAGCAGGATAGAGTGGCACTGTGTCCTCCTGGTACTGGTCTTGGTCGCAGCCACATCTGCCTTCCTGGGGCTCTTCATCGCTGTGTCGGTCCACCAGGTCTTCGAGGCCCAGACCTTCTCCAACTTCTTTCGATTCCCCATGATATTCCTCTGCGGGCTCTTTATCCCTCTGGATGCCATGCCCGTCTACTTAAGGCCCGTCTCCTACGCCCTTCCTCTCACTTATGGCGCTGACTCCCTCAGGATCCTCATCCACGGCAAGGGGCATCTGACCCTCGGTCTGGACCTCGTCCTCTTGGCCCTCTTCGGAGTGTTCCTCTTCTCCTGGAGTGCAAGGGCCGTGAAGACAAGGTGGATCCTGTGAACTGGGCAGACGCTACGAGGGCCTTGCAGGCGAAGACCCATTGGCTTGACAGGCCCTCATGGGATCTGGCGGGGAAAAGCAACCTCCTTGTCGATTAGACCCCTCCAGGACCTCGCCCTTCCACGTATTGCCTCGGTCACGCGTTGCAATTGGGGGGCCCTGTTTCCCGCGGTACCGCGGGACCGGGTCACAGCTGAAGCGCAGGACCTGGGGTCCTCCCACCACAGGGACATGGAAGTGATGGATTACTCCCCTACCTCCTCCACAACCTGTCCTCGGGAGGTGAAGGATACGCCCTGTTGAGACCTGGTGCTGATCATCACGGTCTCCACCAAGGGGGGGCTCACCGGGCGCTCCGCCTTCCACTTCACGAGGAAACTCGCCCCAGGCCCACCCCTCCTGTCAGACTCAGCTATGACATACTGCCAGGAGGCGAGGGGCTTGAGCAGCACAGGCGAGTCCAGGACCCTATTGAGGAGCTTGCCATCCGAGTCATAGTAATCCGCCCCGAGGAGGTTGATGGGGTTCCTTGAGTCCGTGTTCCTCACGCTCAAGGTGGCAGCCAGGTAAAAGGGAGACTCCCTGTCCCCGGCGAAGATATGTGAATAGACGGGCACATAGAGGGTCTGCCCCCTGAGGAGCCTACCTGCCCCGCCTCCTCCTGCCTCTTGGGTCGCGGAGATGCTCGCAACGATCAGGAGCAACCCCACCACGGCCTTCGCCCTGTTCCAAGTCATGGCCTTCCCCCTGATCTTTCTCCACCGTGGAGGCAAAAGGATCCCCCCTTTCCCTTATCACGCAGCTCAGAAATATGTGTAGGCCTTGGGGGCCCTGCGGATGAGGATCTCCCCGCTTGCCTCCTCGCCGAAGACGTTGCCCTCCTCGAGGGCACCAATGACCTCCTCGAGCCTACTGTGCGGGACACACGTGTTGCATACCTCACGAGCCGATGACATGCCTTTGGGCAGCGAGCCCGAGGCCGAGAGGCACTTGGTCCGGCTTATGGTGGCACCACCGGCGCCAGCCCTCATGGCACGCTTCACTAGGCCCTGGCCTGTACCCTCATTGCATATGACGGAAATGTCTGCCAAGTCCAGCAAGAGATAACTGGGGTCCACCGGGACCAGATCCTTGTGAGCACGCTTGCACCAACCCATGTCCCCCTTCAATTCGTCCAATGTCGCTATGATCTGTTCCATACTGGCGACATGCCTCGCTGGCCCGTGGGTGATCTTCGTGTCGATCAACCCTTTTCTGATGGGTTGCAGGTAGATGAAACCCTTGCCAGGCCGGTCCAGCTCGCCGGCCCTTATCATCAACCTCATCATCGTCTCTGCGTCATAGGGGCTCACTACCAATTGAATGATCTCCTTTTGCGCCGGGATGGCAACCCGCAGGAGTCCAAGTCTGTCCCTGAGCCCCATGCCATGTCCGAAGGAGACCCACGGGACGCTCGACCCCATATCCAACGCCACCCTCGCCACAGAGTTGGCCTCTCCCCTCTGCACCACGCAAGAGATTCCCACCAATGGTGACTGTTTCGTGAGAGGACCCTTGTCAGAGGCTGGAAAGATCGCCTGTCCTTCCCAGTCCCTGACGCTGATCAGCTCCACATCCTCGCTGTAGACCGCCCCGTGGCCCGGGACATGTAGCTCGCATTGCCTGGCCACGTAGTCAACGGCCCGATCCTCTTGTTCCAAGTCCACCAAGAAGACGATCATCTCCGCTGCCTCTTCGACCATCCTGATGCCATGGATCAGGCCAAGACCCCTTCGACTCTCGTGCAAAGTGACCCTGCGAACCGCGGTGAGCTGGTACTCCTCGAGGTAGACTTCGCTCAAGGAAGAGAGGAGTAGGTGAGCCAAGTCCCTCCTCAGCACAGATGTCACCTTCACCAGTCCCTTAGTGTTCACGAGCCCAAAACCTCTTCTTTCCTCCTATACCCTAAGAAAAGGCTCCTCCGGCCTCGGCTTGTCTTCCCTGCCAAGCCTCACTCCGATGAGGAGCACGCTGACTATGGGGCAGACAGAGGCCATGGTCAAAATCCCGAAACCCTCCACCACCTCCAC
>CAZOXN010000579.1:0-2462 GCA_964583655.1 uncultured Desulfarculaceae bacterium
GGGGCGAAGAAGTGGCTCGTCTCCCGGCCTGGCCGACCTTCGTGGTCCCTCTGGCCTCGTGCTCGGACCTCTCGCACGTCCCTTATCCGATCCTGGGGCTTGTGTCCCATGAAGATGGGTCTCGCAGGATAGATCCCAGGCCCGTCAAGACCCCGTGGGTCTTGCTCCTGGAGACCGGCGAGTTCCTGGGGAAAAAGGCCGTCCTTACTGTGACCGACCTGGTCAGCAAGGGCCCGCGCGTTGTGCGGCAGGCGGCAGTGGCGAGGGCCCTACCTCGCGAGACCTTGGAAAGTTTTCGATGGGTGACGAGCCGGGACATGGCAGACTCCCTATGCGGTGAAGAAGGAAACCTCTTTACCCTTGAGCCCCGCCTTGTGCCGCACGAGGACGTCAAGAGGATTCGTCTCTTGATGGACAAAGGGGTCAACCACCCCTGCCCCTTGGACAAAGGGGTCAACTCCCTTGAGCCATCCCCGCTAGTTGTATCGAGATCTCCTGTAGGAGCCGTGCGAAGTGACAGGAGGCCACCGCCCCCGGACCCGAGGTTGTTCCTGGAGGGTCACGCCGCGCACTTCGATGACACCGAGTTCTCCCCACGGTTCGTGTGGCCTGGGGCGTCCTTCAAGACCATGCGTCTGGACCATGTGGCGGCCATCGTGGAGGGGGTGGGGCAGGGTCTTGCCACCCCGGATATGGCAGCCCATGCCATATCATACCTCATCAGATTCGGGCACTACGAGGATGCCCGATCCTTGGGCGCAAAGGTCCCTCCGGACTGGTTGAGGCGACATGCGGCACTGGCTCAGATGGTAGCGCTCGCGGCATTCTTGAACGGACAGAAGGGGCAGGCCCTCGACATCCTCCAGGCGAGCGACGCATCCCTCCCCTCGGATTTGGGGCTCCAACTCAACCTGGCCAAGATCAAGCTACTCCTGCAGAGGGATCAGGAGGCCATGGACACCATCTTGGCCAACAGGGAGAAGGGGCATTGGTCGGAGGGGGAGATGGCGGCCATGGATCGCCTGGCCTGCGCCATACGAGCCAACTCAGGGGCCAGGGCCTCCCTGAGCCTCTGCATCATCGCCAGGGACGAGGCCGAGCACCTGCCCCAATGCCTCGCCTCGGTGAGGGGCCTCGCCGACGAGGTGATCGTGGTGGACACCGGCTCCACGGATGCCACAGCGGATATGGCCAGGGATTACGGTGCCACCGTGCTCGAGTTTCCATGGGGCAACGACTTCTCCGCGGCCCGCAACTTCGCCATAGGGAAGGCGAGCTGCGACTACATCTTCATGTTGGATGCGGACGAGTACGTGGCCCCGCAACACCTCCTGAACCTGCACGTGATGAAGGCGCTACTGCCGGTGACGACCCCCTCGGCATTCCGATTCACCGTGGCCCACATCCAGACCAGGCACAACTGGCTGGTCTTCGTGAGGGCGGTGAACCCCAAGGTCGAGGGCCAAGCAGTGCGCATCTTTCCCAGGCTCCCAGGCATCCGCTATGAAGGGGAGGTGGAGGAGGATATAGAGGGGTCCATACGATCCAAAGGGATACCTTTGGCGGATGTCTCCATCGGGGATGCCATCATCTTCCACGAGCCCACTTCCAGGGAGCGCCGCATCAGGCGCAAGCTCCCACTGTACGACCAGGTGAAGGGCCCCACTCCTCGTGTCCTTCTGGCGGCCGTAAGGGACAGCTCCGCGGTGGGAGACACCCAGCGGCTCCTCCATTGGCTGCATCGCCTCCATCTCCATTACGGTAAAGAGCCATGGGCATGGCCTTACAACCTGAGGCTGGCCCGTTACATGGAGACAGGGGATCCCCAGAGGGCCGAGGAGATTTATCGGGAGATACTGGCTGAGGAGCCTAGTCACTCAGAGGCCTTGTGCGCCCTGGCAGGGCTCTTGGTCCGGATGGGGCGGGTGGAGGAACTCCCTTCTCTGATGGGACGAGAAGGCCAAGGCCCAGCCGAAACAGAAGCCGCGCTGGATCTGGACTACAAGGTCTTCCGGGGCCTGGTCGCCCTGGGCCTAGGGTGTGCAGGGGAGGCCGCCATGCTCCTGGACAATGTCCTGCTGGAGAACCCTGTCTCTCTACTGGGTCAGGCAGCCCGTTTCTATTTTCTCATGAGGATAGGTGAGTTGGGCGGTGCCGCCTCCGCGCTGGAGGAGATCCAAGGTATCCTGGGCCGGACCGAGTCCTCGGACTCCCATGGGCTGGCGCGGTTCGTGGATCTCGTGGAAGGGGTTAGCGAGGCCCTCGGGATGTGCGGGGCGCACCGAGAGAGGGGCCTGATCTTGGCAGGGGCGAGGGAACTGGAGGGTCAGCTCCGCCGTGGGGCATGCGGTCTCTAGGTGAGCGACCACAGGGTGGCGGCGTTTCCCGGAGCGACTTGGGGAGACTCCAGGCCAAGAGGAGTGCTGGCATCCCCTGAACAAATGCCTTTCTGGAGGTCTCCG
>CAZOXN010000580.1:0-2462 GCA_964583655.1 uncultured Desulfarculaceae bacterium
AAATTGCCCGACCTAGGACTCCACTCCCTATGAATGAAAACACCCCTGCCCTGCAGAGTCTTGCGCTCGTAGGCTGCGTGCTCCTCGTCGGTGATCTTCCTCTTGGCCTTTATCACCACGTAGAGCTTCCCCTCATCGGTCTCCACCACACGCATGGCCTCGTACGGAAACTCCGGCTCGAACAACCTGAGAAGATCCCGGTCCTCGACCTCCTTGCCCTTGGGAGGAGAAGGACCAAGTAGACCGGCCACAGATGGCTGGGCAAGGAAGAGGCAAAGCATGGTTCCCGTCAGGACCACAACCAGCCGCTTCCATAGTCCCGTCCCCAGGAGAAACGGGAGCACCCTCTTCTTAACGAAGAGATGTCCTTCCATCGGCATCAACTCCCTTCTGGTTGGTCCCTGCTTAGCAATGCTGGAAGGAGGTACGCCGCTCCGCAGCCCTCCTTCCATGCCGCCCCGAACGAAGCAATACACTCGCACGGGGAAACGCATCCAAGTGTGGAGGAATTGATAAGAAAGACATTGGAAGATCTGAATCATCAGTTGCCCAGGGTGGCTCAGGTCAAGTACTTCAGGATCCTCCCTGAGGCGCTCGACATAGACGAGGATGAGGTCACCCCCACCATGAAAGTGAAGAGGAGGATCATAGAGAAGAGGTACCGGGACATGATCGATTCCATGTATTGATTCGGCATCTCCTGAGCCTTTGCGGCACCACCATGCATCGAGATGAACCTCGATCCAGGGCAGACATCATTTCATCCCCCCTTGCGGGGCCACAGGGTGGATCCTCTGGATGACTGGCCTCTGCGCTTCACGGTCCTGGGGCCTCAGCCCCGGCTCAGACACCTCCTCCTTACGCTGAAGCCTCTCCAACGACCGGTTGGCCTCTGAGGCGATGCCCGTGTCTCGATCCCCCAACAACGCGGTCAAAGGTTCGACGGCCGTCATGTCCTTGATCTCTCCAAGGGCATGGACGGCCATCCATCGGACCTCCGGGGCATCGTCGCCCAGGGCCTTGATCAGCGGCTCCACGGACCTCGTGTCCCTTATCTTCCCCATGGTCCAGGCAGACCGCCACCTCACGTACGGATCTTCGTCACCGAGAGCGACGATCAGGGACTCCACCGCACCACCTCCACTCTCTACGATGGACTCGGCCGCCTTCGTCCTGGTCTCCGCACTCGGATCTTTCCAAAGCCCTATCAAGGCCCTGACTCCCCTCGGGTCCCCCAGCCTCCCCACAGCCCTCATGGCTGCATTCCGCACCTTGGGCTCCTGGTCTTTGAGCGCCTCAGTCAGCGGCTCCACTGCCCTCCCGTCCTCCATCAGCCCCAGCATCTCAGCGGCCGCTCGTCTTGTCTCAGGGTCATCATCCCTTAGCGCCCTCAAGAGGGGCTCCACGGCGTCTCCGGCCAGGGCGAGGAGGGACCTCCTGGCCTCGGCCTGGATCCTCCAGTCTCGGTCCTTCAGGTCGCGGATGAGGGACTCCACGGGCCGGGCACTCGGCCTCACATCGCTCTGCTGCCTAGGGTGGGCTTGGGGCGCCGAGGCCGAATCCCTTCCCCCTCCCAGAGATCCTTCCGTGGGCACCCTTTCTGTCCGGGCTCGGCCAGAGGAGTCTCTCAGCCCGTAGGCCACAGTGGCCATGGCAGCGTTCAGGAACTCCTCCTCCTTCTCCATCACTGTCCGAAGCAGCACCGCCTTATCGTGTCGGCTCGTGATCTCGCTTTGCAGCTCTCGAAGGGCCTTTCTCCTGGAAGACGGGGAGGTGGGGACCGGCACCAACTCGATCTTCGAAGGCCTCTCCCTCAAGCTCAGATGCTCATAGCCGGGCTTGAAGACCTTCGCCTCGCCCTCTCCCACCACGCTCATGAGGGGGACGCCCACCCCAAAGAATCGCCACGAGACATGGAACCTGCCGTCTCTGTCGGACAGCCCCTCCTCAACGCCCAGGTAACTCGTCACCCCCCCGCCAGGCATAGCAGTGATCCTGTGCCAAGACCTGACGACCACGGCACCTGCCACAGGCTTGCCCGTGGAGCTGTCCGCCACGACCCCGTCCCAAGAGTACGCAAGGCCCGCGGCACCAAGAAGGGAAACAGGAGATAAAGCAAGGAAGACCATGGCCGCAACGGTCCTGCCGGTCGAAGCCCCGAAAAAAAACCCTGGCCGAAAACTCGGCAAGGGCCTGATTTCGATGGTGCCGGAGGCGAGAATCGAACTCGCACGGACTCGAGGCCCGGGGGATTTTGAGTCCCCTGCGTCTACCAATTCCACCACTCCGGCACGATCGCGCGGAACCGTTACGAACCGGTGCTTTGGCCTCATTATAGGAAAGGCGCCCGGGATGTGTCAATTACAACCTTGACATCCTGACCGGGCTCCCGATAAGATTTGATTGCGTGGGGCTGTAGCTCAGCTGGGAGAGCGCGTGAATGGCATTCACGAGGTCGTGGG
>CAZOXN010000581.1:0-2462 GCA_964583655.1 uncultured Desulfarculaceae bacterium
GGATAGGAGGGGGATGGCGGTGAGAGATCTCGGGAGGGTCGGACAAGACGGGCTCGAAGTGGGCCGAATGGTCTGCCAAGTGGCAGAACAGGCACAGGGCACTTGGCCCCGGAGGGCATCTGGAGGCCCCCACGTACCGTATCTTCGCAGCATGGCCATAACCAGTGGAAAGGGCGGGGTCGGCAAGACCAGCCTTACCGCCAACCTCGCGTTGCTCCTGTGCGACATGGGGGTCCGCACCTTGGTCCTGGACGCCGACGCTGGCCTGGCCAATATAGACGTGGTCCTAGGGCTCTCCCCCAAGCTGACACTCAGGGATTTTCTCCTCGGTGACAGCTGTATCGAAGACATCGTCATGGAGGGGCCGGGCGGGATGAGGGTGCTCCCGGCAGGCTCCGGGGTCCTGGAGTTGACCCACTTGGATCGTGACCAGCGCCTGCGCCTCAACGAGGCGATCAATGGCCTGGCAGCGGGGCACGACTTACTCCTCATCGACACCCCAGCCGGGGTCTCTTCCAATGTGCTCCACTTCAACGCCATGTCAGAGGAGATAATGGTGGTGGTCACACCAGAGCCCACTAGCCTGACCGATGCCTACGCCCTCGTGAAGCTGATGGTCACCAAGCACAGAAGGCGGCACTTCTCCATACTAATCAACGCCATCCGTACCCAGGCCGAGGGGGAGCAGGTGTTTTGGGGCCTTAACCGAGCCGCGGAACGCTTTCTGGGCATCTCCCTGGTCCAGGCAGGTTGCATACCATGGGACCCCAGTGTGCCCAGGTCCGTGAGAAGCCAGGAGCCGTTCGTGAGGATGGCCCCCACGGCCAGGGCAACCGAGTCGCTGCGACAGGTGGCTGCACGGATCCTGGACATGAGGCCGAGGCAAGGGTCGGATGCTGAGGTGATACTGTTCGGTCCGTACGCGTGAGAAGACCATGGCAGGACATCAATTGCAAAGACCAATGGAGGCGAGCAAGGCGACGGAACATGCCCCCCCCTCCTCCCAATGGCGCCAGGAAAGGGTCCATGAGTTCCTCCCCTTCATCAAGTACCACGCCTTGAGGATGGCAGCCCGCCTCCCACACAGCGTTGACGTGGAGGACCTCACTCATGCGGGTGTTGTCGGCCTCTTGGACGCCCTGGAGAAGTTCGATCCCTCCAAAGGGGTCCAGTTGCGCACATACGCCGAGTTCCGCATCAGGGGGGCAGTCCTGGACGAATTGAGGGGCATGGACTGGGCTACGAGGTCCACCAGGGAGAAGATCAGGAGGCTGGAGGCCGCTTACTCCGAGCTGGAGAAGAGACTCCTGAGGTCCCCACGGGAGGAGGAGGTGGCGGAATACCTGGGCCTCGGACTGGAAGACCTCCACCAACTCATCCTGGACGCAAGGGGGGTCGGCTTGATCAGCATAGAGGAGATCTTGTCCTCGGAGGCCGGCGGGAGTGCCCAGTCTCGGGAGCCGCCTGGGGACACGGACCCCCAGGAGCACTACGCCTGGAAGGAACTCCGCGCCAAGATGACGGAGGCCCTGGCCGGGCTGACCGAGCGGGAGCAGCAGGTCCTTTCCCTCTATTACTTCGATGAGCTCACCATGAAGGAGATAGGACTGGTTCTGGGCGTCACTGAATCGAGGGTCTCCCAGATCCACACCCAGGCCATCCTCAAGCTCAAGACACGGCTCAAAGGGTGCCTCTAGCGATGAGGAGAGGGGGGGCAGTCATGTCCACCGGTGGATCGAACCGAGAGGGGCCAGCCAGCTCGAAGGCCGCAAAGCCCCAGGGGGGGCTCCTCTTCCACGACGCCATGGATGATAGGTCCCTGGAGGAGTGGGAGCGGGGCTTGGAGCAAGACCATGCCGCCCTCTCCCAATCCTCCCCAGCACCTGGGGATGAAGAGGCCCAGGCCATTGCCGTGGCAAAGGAGGCCGAGACGCAAGATACAGGGGGTGGGCCTGGGGAGGCAGGGCCTCCGGATCTGACGAGTACCGGGATGAGCACGCACCAATGGGGCCTCGCGCCGGGGGAGTGGCTTCGGTTATTTCGTGCCGCCCCCTACCGCATGGCCCTGGTCTTCACCATCCTTGCAGCGTCCCTCACCAGCGGGGCACTGGTAGGGCACCTGAGCCATCCCCTGCCCAGGGGCTCCACTGCCGTGCCCAAGAGTCTCGACTCGGATCGCGCTCCAGGCCTCAGGGTGGAGGGGCTCATCATACCCATCGTCGGGGGCGAGGGGGGGCTCATGGTGAGCGCAGAGGTCTTCTTCTCGTCGGGCCACGCCCATTCGAAGGGTCTGCGGGGCGGCAGATGGCTCCACGAATGCCTTTACGATGCTGCCCAGGCCGCGCGCCCCCAGGGGCTTGGCGGCCCTGGTGGGATGGACCTCCTCAGGATCAAGACGGTGGAGGCCATCAAGAAGAGATATCCGCACCTCAAGGTGGAGGGGATCGTGTTCTCGGAATACC
>CAZOXN010000582.1:0-2458 GCA_964583655.1 uncultured Desulfarculaceae bacterium
GGCGTTGTCATCGAGGTTCAACTTGGCATCCAGGGCCAAGACCTCATCGCCCTGAGTGATCACCAACGGGTTTATCTCCGCCAGGGAACAGTCTTCCTCGTGAAAGGCCCTGCAGAGTTGCCGAAGCACGGCCTGAACCTTGCCCAGGGCCACACCGCGGATCCCCATGGAGAAGGTCACCCTCCTGGCCTGATAGGGGAGGAGCGTCCCTTCCGGCGAGAGGGGCTCTCGGTGAAGGGTCTCCGGATGCCTTCGAGCCACCTCCTCTATCTCCATCCCGCCGGAGGAACTCACGAGGAGCACCGCCCGCTCCCGAGAGCGGTCCACCACCACCCCTGCGTAGATCTCCATCTTTATGGGCACGCGTTGCTCTATGAGGACGCGCCTCACCCTCTGGCCTTGAGGGCCCGTCTGAGGCGTCACCAACGGAGACCCCAGGATGCGACGGGCATGGACCTCCACCTCCTCGGGCGAGGAGGCCAGCACCACACCGCCCCCCTTTCCCCGTCCCCCTGCATGGATCTGGGCCTTTACCACCCAGCCATCTCCCCCCAACTCCTTGGCCTTCAAAGAAGCCTCTTCAGGAGTCGCCGCCACACCCCCCCGGGGAACCGGGATGCCGTGTGAGCGTAGGATCTCCTTGGCCTGGTATTCGTGGATCTTCATGCTCTCACCACCTGTTTGGCCGTCATCTCATCTCTCAGAGTTTCTCCCGGATGACCTTCTGCTTCAGTCTGCCGATGGCCCAAGTGGGATTGAGGCCCTTGGGACAAGCCTCCTGGCAATTGAAGATCGTGTGGCATCTCCACACCCCATGCTTGTTGTCCAAGATCACCAGCCGCTCCTCCGTGCCCTGGTCCCTGGAATCGAAGATGAAACGGTAGGCCTTCAGAAGGGCAGCCGGCCCCAAGAAGTCCTTGTCAGCCCAGTATGAAGGGCATGACGATGTGCAACAGCCGCACAGGATGCACTCATAGGAACCATCCAGCAGCTTTCTTTCCTCCGGGCTCTGAAGCCGCTCCTTGTCGGTAGGTGGTGTTCCGGCGATGAAATACGGTTTGACCCTCCTGTATCGCTCGTAGAAGCCATCCATGTCCACTATGAGGTCCTTTATCACCGGGAAGGAGCGCAGCGGCTCCACCCAGATCACCCCCTTGAGGCTGTCAACCTGAGACTCACAGGCAAGGTTGTTCTTGCCGTTGATGGTCATGGCACAGGAGCCGCAGATCCCATGTCGACACGACCTGCGGTAAGAGAGGCAGCCGTCCTGATGCCACTTGATCTCGTTCAGGGCATCGAGCACAGTGAAGCCCTTGGGGCATTCCACCTGGTACTCGCGGTAGCTCGGTCCCCGATCCTCTTCAGGATTGAAACGAAAGATGCGAAATGTCCTGACCGCCATCTCCTCATCCTCCCATGATCTCTCGATAGATCCTCGCTGGTTTCACCCTCTGTCGACTTGCCCGAAAAGGATCGGCTTCCCCACAACAGGCCACCGATTACTGGCAACAGACAATCAGTACTTGCGCTCCTCCGGTTGAAAGCGCGTGATCACCACTGGCTTGTAGTCCAGGCGGATCCCATCCCCCTCTTTACAGGCCAGGGTGTGCCTTTGCCAGTTCTGGTCGTCCCTCTTGGGGAAGTCGGTCCGGAAGTGGGCCCCGCGGCTCTCGGTCCTTGCCAAGGCCCCCACTGCTATGGGCTCCACAAAGTCCAACATGTTCCCCAGCTCCACGGCCTCCATGAGCTCCGTGTTGAAGACGCGGCCCTTGTCGTGAATCCTTATGCGGCTGTAACGCCCTTGGAGTTCCTTGATCGCGGCGAGGCATTGCCTCATGGTCTGTTCCCGACGGAACACCCCCATCTTCTCGGTCATGGTCCTCTGAAGGGTCTCCCTTATCTCGGCCGGTGACTCGGTCCCGTGTCCGTCGAGGATGGAGCGGATCCTCTCCACCGCTGGATCTGCGGCGTCCTTGGGGAGGTCGAACCCCCCGGGGTCCTCTCGGAGGAACCTCAGGATGGAGATCCCGGCCCTGCGTCCATACACACAGCACTCCAGGGTGGAATTGGTTCCGAGACGATTGGCCCCATGGTTGGAGACGCAAGCGCACTCCCCAGCGGCAAAGAGGCCTTCCACGATCTCGTTCTTTGCGTTCTTTATCACGTGGGTGTTGATGTCCGTTGGGATCCCGCCCATGGAATAATGGGCCGTGGGGAGGATGGGGATGGGCTCCTTGATCGCGTCGACCCCGGTGAACTTCAATGCTAGCTCATGGATCTGGGGGAGGGCCTCCATGATCTTGGCCTCTCCCAGGTGCCTTATGTCGATGTGTACGTACTGCCCCCCCTTGATCCCCCTCCCTTCGTCGATCTCGGTCTGGATCGAACGGGAGACGACGTCCCTTGGGGCCAGCTCCATCTTCTCCGGGGCATAGTCCTTCATGAAGCGCTCCCCGAG
>CAZOXN010000583.1:0-2456 GCA_964583655.1 uncultured Desulfarculaceae bacterium
GATACGTGAATAGCATGTCCCCGAAGCCGGCTATGGAGAGTATGGCCGTGCGTCTCCCTGACCACCCCCTCGCGAACCGGGCGTGTAGAAAGGCTGCGTATACCAGCCAGGTGATCAGAGACCACGTCTCCTTGGGATCCCAGCTCCAATAATTCCCCCATGCCCAGTCGGCCCATATGGCCCCGGTGATGATCCCCACCGAGAGGAAGGCGAATCCCACTGCGATGGCCCGGTAGTTGATGTCATCCAGAAGGCGGGGCGAGGGGAATACCCTTGAAGACGATCCCTTCCATGCATGCTCTGTCACTAGGTAGAGGACGCTCACACCGAAGGAGACCGCGAAGGCCGCATACCCCATGAAACATGTGATCACGTGGGCTGTGAGCCAGTTGCTCTGAAGGGCAGGGACCAGTGGCCTTATCTCCGCCCCGAACAGAAGAGAACCGAGGCCTATGGATAGAAATGGCAAAGGGGTCACGAACGCGCCCAGTGTGCTGTTGCGGTATCTCAACTCCATCAGCATGTAGAGAAGGCCGATGGTCCACCCGAAGAGGATCATGGACTCGTACTGGTTCGTGAGGGGGATACGCCCGAAGCCCAGCTCGTAGGACTCCACCCACCTCAGTCCCATCCCAGCCGTGTTGAGGACCCAACTTAGGACGAGCAATCCAGTGGCGATTCGTCCCAGCCATTTCCATCTGCTAGCAACATGGATCACGTAGGCGAACCAGCAGACCAGGTAGGCGAGGGCTACTCCGCTCAATAGGGAGGCGCTATTCATTCACCTTTTCCCCGTCAGTCATATGCACACCGGCCCTTTGAGCCAGTGACTGGCACAACCCGTCGACGGCCTTCTCCAGCCCCGGGCGACCCTTGGAAGTCGAGGCGGCCAGGTGACACAAGGTCCCCTCGTGCGTCTCCCTGAGGCGGATCCAGATGGCCCTGTGCGGCATGGAGAAGGCCATGGTGCAGCCCAGCAGCACGAGGGTGCAACCGACCCACACGACCCATACCCCAGGGTCCCTCTTGACCTGAAGCCCTGTCCAGGACCGCTCAGATGCATCCAAGAGGCTCAGGGTCCACCCGTCGACGGGTTGGGCAGCCCCACCCTTGATCAGCCATCCCAGGAGGGGATGCTGGCCAGGCCTCGCCACGGCTATGAGCAGGGCCGGCCCCCTACCCCCGGCCATGGCCTCGTAACGCACCGCCTGGACATTGACCCCCGGGGCCAGGGACAAGGTCTGGCCCACCTCGGTCTGCACCCGCCGAGTGCCCCCGCCAGAGCTGTTGGCCGCCTCCAGGGTCACCTTCACGGTGGAGCCGTAGCTGGACTGGTAGAACACAAAGCCCCTGTGCTCGATGGGGTGGTTGACCCGCAACGGGCCCTGAGACACGACCTTTCCCCCTTCCAGGAAGCTCAAGTCGCTCCTGAACTCCATAGGGGTCCCGTCCGGGTAGTAAGCGACACGGAAGGCATCGCATCGCACCTGGAACCCTAGTTCCCGATGGGTCCTGGCTCGCTGGTCCTGGGCCACGTCGACACCCTCCCCTTCGTGCACCCTGATGAAGCCATTGAAGCCGAAGAGGGAGCCCACCAAGGCGCCCGACAGGATCACCACGACCCCCAGATGGGTGACGAAGACCCCCAGCCTCCCGTAACGCCCCTTCTGGGCTAGCAGGTGGACATCATCGCCCCTGCGCTCCTCCCTCGGGGACCATCTCCTCCTGGAGAGCCCTTCACGGAGGGCCCCGACGGTGCCTTCGAGACCCTGGTCCCAGCGGAGGGCCCTGCGGATGGGCAGCGAGCGCCACAACCCGTCCGTCAGCGGGCGCTGGGGTGTCCGGATGGCCTTCCAGGTACGCGGGAATCGGTGCACCGAGCAGGCTATCAGGTTCAAGACGAGCATGCCCATCAGCCCGATGAACCAGCCGGAGTGGTAGAGGTCTGTCAGGCCGGAGGCCCGCAACAGGACGGAGGCCACGGCGCCGTAAACGCGCAGGTACTCCTCCGGGGAGAGGTTCTGGGGGATCAGGGTCCCGAGGATGGCCGCGCCAGCCAGTATCAAGAACAGGGCGATGGTGAGCCTCACGGAGCGCAGTCCCTTCCACAGGGTTGTCACAGAATTGGCTTCAGAATGCATTCCCATCCGATCACGCCCTAGAGCGGCCTTGGGCCGCAACCAAAGCTAAGAAGAGGCAGGCCCATGTCCCTTCGCTTCACGCCTTGGCCATCACACCTTCGCGGCTCGCAGGCGGGGGATACCTGCCCCCTCCCACGTCGCCCTTGCAGGAAGACTCGGGCGCTGGGCCTTCCCCCTGCCTGCTCGCCTGCCACGGGTACCCGATGGCTTCGGCTGAGTCGCTCCAGGACAAGGGACTGCCTCCTGGATCACAGCTCCCGAGATGACATGCAAATGCGCCGCATCTTGGGACGGAACAATCTGAATATGCATGGT
>CAZOXN010000584.1:0-2455 GCA_964583655.1 uncultured Desulfarculaceae bacterium
CTCCGGGTGGCGGATGACCGCCATAGGGGACGATACCGGGGGTATCGTGGAGTTCCTCAGGGGAGGGGCCGGGCGCTCCCAACTGGGGATCTTCTCTGGCGGCCTCGGCCCCACGGAGGATGACCGCACGGCCCAGGCAGTGGCCGAGGCCTTCGGTAGGCCCCTGGTCCTCCACGAGCCCAGCCTCCAAAAGATAAGGGAGCTCTTCGAGAGGCTCGGGTTCGAGATGACCCCTAACAACGAGAGACAGGCGTGGATCCCAGAAGGGGCCCAGGTCATCCCGAACCGCATGGGCACGGCCCCGGGCTTCGCCTTGGACGTCGAGGGCTCCGTCTTGGCCTTCCTCCCGGGGGTCCCCAGGGAGCTCGAGGCCATGCTGGATGAGGAACTCCTCCCCCAGGTGGAGAAGCGGCTGGGGAGGGAGGGGGGTGTGGGGTCGCGCACCCTGAGGATTTTCGGGATCACCGAGGCCAAGCTGGACCAGATGGTCAAGGGCGCCCTGGAGGGCCTCCCTGGGACGAGCCTGGCCTCCCTCCCGAGGTTCCCGGAAAACAGGCTCAGGGTTACGGCCAGGGCCCCGGATCAAGGAGAGGTTGCGAGGTTGCTCCGTGAGGCCGAGGCGCGGCTGAGGGAGAGGATCGGGGCATGGGTCTATGGGGTGGACCACGAGGAGTTGGAATCTGTGGTGCAGGAGCTCCTGAGGGCCAGAGGGAAGACCCTGGCCGTGGCCGAGTCCTGCACAGGTGGGCTCATCGTCCATCGCCTCACCAACGTCCCTGGGAGCTCGGATGTCCTGGACAGGGGAGTGGTTGCCTACAGCGTCAGGGCCAAGCAAGAGATCCTCGGCGTGCCCATGGAGATCCTCCGAGATGAAGGCCCGGTGAGCGCGCGGGCCGCCGAGGCCATGGCCCGGGGGGCCATGGTGGGGGCAGGGACATCCATAGGGCTTTCGGTCACTGGCATTGCAGGACCCTCTGGTGGGACAGAGGCGACCCCGGTCGGGACGGTCTTCATGGGCTTGTCCGAGGGGGATGACAGTTTCAGCCAGCGCTTTTGGTTCCGGGGGGGGCGGGGCAACGTCAAGACCATGGCCTCCAACGTGGCCCTGGACTGGCTCAGGCGCTACCTCCTGGGAGAGGACCCGAGGGCTTACCCTGGGCCTTGGAGATAGGGTCGTGGGAAGGAAGGGGTGCAGGCCGTGAGGTCGTTCCTGGCAGTGGAGGTGCCCACTTCCATCCGCCAGGGCCTTGCGACCCTGCAGGCCAGGCTCAGGGAGTCTGGGGCAGACGTCAAATGGGTACGTCCAGAGTCAGTCCATCTGACCCTCAAGTTCTTGGGGGAGATCGAGGTAGGGGCCGTGGCGGATATCCGCGAGGCCTTGGACGAGGTGATCCAGAGGCATGAGCCGTTCTTGGTGAGGGTCAGGGGAGTGGGCTGCTTTCCCCGTATGAATCAGCCCAGGGTGGTATGGGTGGGGCTCTCCGGGGACGGGGGTCGCCTCATCTCCTTGCAGAGGGAGGTGGAGTCGGCCATGGAGCCACTGGGTTTGTCGCGCGAGGAAAGGGGCTTTCGCCCGCACCTGACCTTGGGTCGCGTGCGTTCCCCCAAGGGCAGGGAGCGACTGGCATGGCTGGTCCAGGCCTTGCAAGAGGAGGAAGTGGGGGAGTTTCAGGTGCGATCAGTGGTCCAGTTTCAGAGTGAGCTCCATCCCTCTGGGGCGAGGTACACGCCCCTGTGGGAGGCCGTGCTGGGCCAGGTGCGCGTACAGGCAAAGGGATGAAAGGGGATGACCTGCTTTGGTGGGGCGGTCGATGGATGAGTGTCCTAGGATGGTCCCCTCTGAGACCGAGGCCGAGACGTGAAGCGGCTGCGTCATGTCTGGCGACAAGACAACCTGAATGACCCGGAGGTCAGGTCCATGGAACTAGGGAAACAGAAAGACAAGGCACTGGAGCTGGCCATGGCCCAGATCGAGAAGCAGTTCGGCAAGGGCTCCATCATGCGCCTCGGGGCAGGCGGTCCCCTGGAGGACGTCAAGGTGATCTCCACAGGCTCCCCGAGCTTGGACCTGGCCTTGGGTGTAGGGGGGATCCCCAGGGGTAGGGTCACCGAGATCTACGGGCCAGAGGCATCAGGCAAGACCACTCTGGCCCTCCACGTGGTGGCCGAGGCGCAGAAGGCGGGCGGGGTGGCGGCCTTCGTCGATGCAGAGCACGCCCTGGACGTTCACTACGCCCGCAAGCTCGGGGTCAACACCGATGAGCTCCTCATCAGCCAGCCTGACACAGGAGAACAGGCATTGGAGATCGCCGAGATCCTGGTGCGCAGCGGGGCCATCGACGCTTTGGTGGTGGACTCGGTGGCGGCCCTGGCCCCAAGGGCGGAGATAGAGGGAGAGATGGGAGACGCCCACGTCGGCCTCCAGGCCAGGCTCATGTCCCAGGCCCTGCGCAAG
>CAZOXN010000585.1:0-2453 GCA_964583655.1 uncultured Desulfarculaceae bacterium
CTATGGTGTGACGGGTCCCATCCCTGCCTCACGGGCCTCAGGGGGAGGTGGCCGCCCCTGTTTTTTCCCCTCCCCTGAGGGCCAAGAGCGGTCCCGCACTTTCTCCTTCATGTCCCCCGATCGCGCCCCGTCATGTGTTGGCCAGGGTCCCGCCGTCCACGTACAGGCTCTGCCCGGTGATGAAGGCCGCCGAGTCAGAGCACAGGAACAGGACAGCCCCCACGATGTCCTCCGGCTCTGCAAGCCTCCCCATGGGGATCCTCATGGCGATCTGGCGCTCCACCTCGGGGTTGGCCCAGATGGGCCTGCTGAAATGCGTCTTGGTAAGGGCCGGTCCAACGGCGTTCACCAGGATATTGTGCTGGGCCCATTCGACCGCCATGCACATGGTGAGCATCTTCACCGCGGCCTTGCTGGCATGATACACCCCCATGCCCGCTCCACCCCTCACAGCCCCCACCGTGGTGATGTTGACGATCCTCCCCCCACCTTGCTCCTTCATGACCTTGGCCGCAGCCCGACTCAACAAGAAGGTCCCTTTGACGTTGGTGTCGAAGATCTTGTCGAAGCCATCCTCCCTCAGGTCGAACAGGGCCCTGAGAAAGCTCCTGGCGGCGTTGTTTATCAGTATGTCTATCCTCCCGAAGGCCTTCATAGAGGCCGCCACCAAGGCGTCCACTTGGTCGCTCAGGCCCACGTCTGTTACATGTGCCATCGCCTCGCCCCCCTTGGCTCGGATCTCCTGGGCCACGGCCTCGATCTCAGAGGCGGTCCGAGCGGCGATAACCACCTTGGCCCCTGCTCCAGCAAGTCCGAGGGCGATGGCCCTCCCGATGCCTTTGCCTCCCCCGGTCACTATGGCCACCTTCCCCGTCAAGTCGAATCTGTCACTCATCGAACTTCACCTCCCGTGGCATCTCCTGCGCCTGCAAGCGGCGCCTACTTTCATAAGGAACTTTTGCGCCTTTTGCAACCCTTTCCGGCTTGATTTGTCTGGTTGGGTTCCATATGATCGTGGACTGATGAATAGCCCAAGGAGGGGATGAGATGAGAGAGTTCGGGCACATCCTGTCTTGGACCTTGGCTGCCTTTGCTGCCCTCCCAGTCGTCCTCGGCTTGGCATCATGCGCTGGACCGGCCACCCAGACCATCTACCTCCAGTTTCGGCCCGCTGCCGAACCCGCCTCTTACTCCCATCTCTCCTTGGGGGTCGCCCCGTTTCAGGACACCCGGCCTTCTCCCCGGGTGTTGGGTAGGCGGATCAGGGTCGATGGGACCCCTGAGTCAATGACACTGGGTTCCCCGTCCCCGTCCAAGGACTTAACCTACATGCTCGTCCGGTACCTGGAGTCGCGGGGGTTTAGGGTGGTGGATCTCCCCTCGTGGAGACCAGCCCCTGAGACCCTCAAGGAACTCCCACCTGGGATCCAGGTGGCCATGACAGGACGCGTCGATGCCCTGGAGGTGGAGAGCAACTCCACCCTGTGGAAGACATCGGTGCGGTACAGAGTGAAGTTGACCGGCTTCTTCGGCATGATGGACAGGGCCGAGGTCCTGACCCGAAGCGTGGAGATCGCTCCCCAGAGGACCTCGCTTCAGTTCGATATCAGGGAGGTAGAGGAGGACCTGAACAAGGCCTTGACCGACGCCATGGAACGCCTGGTGGAAGGAGTCCTGCCAACTGTGAACCCCTGAACCCCGAGGAACGAGAACACCGTCCCCTCGTATCGCCCGGCATGTCGAGGCATGGGATGAACTCTTGGGATCGTCTTGTCTCTCCATCCGCTGTACCAGCACGCTACCGCTCCCTTGGAGCATGACCCTTCGCTCCCCCCCCGACAAGGGCGATGATACGCCTGGCTGTGACCTCAGCCACATCCGCAAGGCCGTCCGCGGGCAAGAAGTCGCTCGCATTGGAGGAGAAAAGGCATGTCACGGCCGGGGGGAATTCGTCGTCCGGGAGATGAAAGATGTAATAAAGCGGGACCTTTGGCAACGGGTAGAGGGTGAAGGAGAAGTCGCCCGATGGTGCATCCTCGTTCTTGTGGCCGCCGAAGGAGACGAGGATTTTCTGCTGCTCTCTTTGGATCGAGGTGACGTACGGGACGAGAATTCGCTCGGCATGGGCAGTGAAGGCGCCACGATAAGGCATGCTGTTTGGGATTTCCTTGAAGGACTTCAGCGGCTGGAGCCTGACCAAGACATCTGTGACCCGGCTGGCGTAAAGGGCGATGAGCACACCCTCTGCTCCTGATGTCTCAATAGCCGACAGAAGAATCCCTTCCCTGTGCAGCTCGCACGGCTCCCCAAATGCGTCGAAGTAATAGCACTCCCCGTCGTAGTTCGCTGGAATGCACCTCTCCAGCTCGGTTGCCGGTCTCGCCCAGGCCCTCTGGAGATACTCCCTCTGGATCTCCCTGTAAGTCTCGTTCATCAGCCCCTCCCCTCAAACG
>CAZOXN010000586.1:0-2452 GCA_964583655.1 uncultured Desulfarculaceae bacterium
AGCATCCCCCGGAGGCCAAATCCTTTGGAAAATCAAGCGCCGAAGACTTGAAGCGAAGAGAAATGCCACCACCCCCTGTGACCAATTGCAACCTTGAACGGGCCGGCTGCCGGCTGAAGGGGGGAAGGGAAGGTCTCCTCAGGTCAAGAGAGGTCCCTCTCAACATAGTAACGAAGCACGTCCGTCTCGGTGACCAGACCCACCATGCGGTCCCCTTCCACCACCGGGAGGCAGCCGATCTTGTGCTGGAGCATCAGCTCCCCCGCCTTTTTCACGCTGGCATCCGGGTCGATGGTGATCAGGTCGGACTTCATCACTTCCTTGATCACGACGGTCTTCATATAATTCCGCTTGGTCTGGAGGTCGTAGTCTATGACCGAGGCCAAGGAGGCCCTGAACAGATCCCTCTCGCTTATGATGCCCTTGAGCCTCTGCCCCTCCATGACGGGCAGATGACGTATGCGACCGAGATGCATGATGTCCTCGGCCAGACTGAGCTCATCGTCTACCTTGAGGGTAGCCACTTCCCTGGACATGATATCCCTTACTTTCATATCTCAGCGCCCCTTGAAGAGGTGGAATCCCAAGTGATGCGACGGAGGATATGGTACCCTATCGAGGCTTTTAAATCAACGGGCCGTGACCGAGGGCGCGCTAAGGCCCAAGCCCCAGCAGTTTCACATGCCTCAGGGGACCATGCCATGCCGCCCGGTTTCGTCACCCAAGTCAGGCCGACCGGGTCTGATCCATCGATTTGTACCCTGTGCCCAAGGGCCGAGATCTGGTAGAATGGCCCCCGAGCGAGCCGTAGGGGTCTCGTAGAACCAAGAGGAGGGAGAGGGGATGGCCAGATGCTGCTTCATCCTATTTCTGATTCTCTTGCTCTTCGGGTGTGCCACCGGGAGGAACATGGAGATGCGGGCCGCAGACGATGGTCAAAGCCCGGTTACCTCCTCGCCCCTCCCGTGTCTCTCTTTCAAATGGTGATCAACGTTCGTTGAGTTCCTTGAGCATCTGGCGGAACCCCTCGGAGAGTTCGAAGCGGCTCAGGGCGTCCTGGTAATGCATCCACGCCTTCCACACTTCCATCCACTCCTGATTGTACCAATATAATTTGGGGTCACCGCGGCCGTGAAGGCGCTCCAGGAACTCCTCATATTCCTCTCGGCAGCTCTGACAGAAACGGTAAGGGAAAGGAGGTGCTTGCTGGGGAGGAGAGGGCATGTCGAGCTGGCTGCCGCACTTCATGCACTTCATGGCACAACGGGAACACTGGAACATCTGCAGGGCCATCTTCATCCGCCGTGATGTCTCCTCGGCAGCCCTCCGGGCCTGCTCCTTCCTCTTTTGTTCATCGAGATCGATGATCTCAGCCATCTCGCACCTCGGAGAGTGATGGTCACTCTTGCCTTCTCATTCCTTGAAGAAAACAAGGTGCACAAGGCAAAGATAGACGAAACCTGCAGAAGCGTCAACGCCGCGACTGTACGGCTACTTGCGGCGAGGGGGAAGCCACCCCCCGGTGCTGGCTGCAGGGACGATCTCGGGCAAAATCCGTGGGTCAAGGGTCTTAACTTTTTAAAGTGGATTAAGACCATTTAAAAAACATCTTGATTTTCTGATCGAATTTCGTTATGGTTGTTCGCGATGTTCCCTCGGGGAGAAAACGGGCGGATGTCCTGGTGGTCCACTCTGACCGGTCGGGTGTGTCTATTCACGCTGGCAATTGCGGGGGTGTTGCTGCACTTGCCCGGCCAAGGGGCTTGGGGCGCCAGCAGGGTCCTGGGATTGCGCCACTGGTCCGCGCCCACCTGTACCCGCGTGGTCGTGGATCTCTCCGGGGAGGCAGAATTCAGTGCATCCTACTCCTCGCGACCGCCGCAGGTGACGGTGGAAGTGAAGAGATCCACCATGGACGGAAGGGAGCGGGTCTTCCGGATAGAGGACACACTGGTCTCGCAGGTGCGCTTGGCCCTGGATCCCCCGCATGGGGTGCGGATAGCCTTGGAATTGAAAAGGGAGGGACTGACCTATCACGCCTTTCTCCTACCTCGGGTCGATGAGCGTCCTGTCCGCCTGGTGATAGACGTGGAAAACCCCACCCTGGGTCAGCAGATCCAGGAGGAGCGGAAGACCGTCCAAAGGGATAAGGGGGGGAAGTCGCGGGTGGTGGTCATCGACCCTGGGCACGGCGGGGAGGACCCAGGGGCCATAGGCCCGAGGGGGACCATGGAGAAGGATGTGGTCCTCTCCATCGCCAGGGCCTTGCACAGACGACTGGGCCAGATCCCCGGGATTCGGGCTTTCCTCACCCGCGAAGGGGACTACTTCCTCGACCTGAGACAACGGGTGCGCGTAGCACAGGAGTACGGTGCTGACCTTTTTGTCAGCGTCCACGCGGACGCCTCCCCCAATCCGGGGACTCGCGGGGCATCGGTCTACTGCCTATCGC
>CAZOXN010000587.1:0-2448 GCA_964583655.1 uncultured Desulfarculaceae bacterium
GCCAGCTCCATTGTGTGCTGATACTGCGAAAGGATGAGGGGTGAGGGGGAAATGGCCAACAGGGTCGCCATTGTCGGGGTCGGACAGAGCTACCACACAGCCCACCGTCCGGACGTCAACCAGGTGGAGATGATGAACGAGGCGGTGAGGGCCGCGCTGAACGATGCCCAGCTCTCCATCAAGGATGTAGAGGCAGTGCTCGTGGGGAACATGGAACTCTTCGAGGGGAGCTACCTGGTGGACATGTGGGCCGTGGACGGCATCGGCTCTTACATGAAGCCCGGAGTGAAGATCACCAGTGGCGGCACCACGGGTGCCAGTCTCGCCATCGCTGCCTTCGAGTACGCGGCCTCGGGACTCTTCGACATCGTCCTGACCGTGGGCTTCGAGAAACAGGAAGAGGGCAATACCCAGGCCGGGATAGTAGCCGGATCAGACCCTCTTTGGGGGCGATGGATATTCACGTCGTCCTTGGGGATATTCGCGAGGACTGCCCTGGAGTACATGAGAAGGACAGGTGCCAAGGAGGAACACGCTGCCATGCTTCGGGTGAAGGCCGACAGGTGCGCCTGCAGTAACCCTTACGCCCACCTCAAGCTCAATCTGACCATGGAGGATGTGCTCAACTCCAGGATGCTGGTCTATCCCTTGAGGCTCCTGGACATGTGTCCGGTGTCGAACGGGGCCTGTGCCTTGATCGTCGCCTCGGAGAGGGTCGCGAGGAGGATCAGCGACAAGCCGGTCTGGGTCGCTGATTGGGTCACGGTCCACGATCTCGAGGGGAGCCTCATGGGGGCCATGCCCGAAGTGAGGACACATGAGATCGCAGCGGCCGAGCTTTACAAGAGAAACGGGATAACGGACGTCCGCCGGGACATAGACGTGGCGGAGATATACGAGCCGTCGAGCTGGGGCGAACTTGAATGGTACGAGCTCTATCACTTCTGCGAGAGGGGAGAGGCGTGGAAGTTGGCCGAAAAAGGGACCACGGACATGGAAGGGGAATTCCCGGTCAACCCGTCCGGGGGAGTCATATCCACCAATCCCATCGGGGCCACGGCCATGATCCGGATCGCCGAGGCAGCCCTCCAGGTCCGGGGGGACGCAGGGGGACATCAGGTCACGCGAGAGGTGAGGAGTGCCCTCGCTACCGGTTGGGGCGGCTCGGACTGGACGACCATGGTCCTGTTGAAGAAATCATTGTGAGGGGAAGGGCGTTGACTATCCTGCCCGTGGCCGGAGGCGGTCCCCACGTCCAAGGAAGAGAGGGATCGGCCGTTTGATCAGGAGGTGAGAGGTGCAAGGAAAGGACGTGGAAGAAGAGCTTCTGGCAGTGTCGTACACGTTGGATCTGCCTTTTCGATACGCAGCCGGGCCGCTCCTCAGTCGTTTTTATTGGGAGCTCAAGGAAAACGGGAGGCTTGTGGCGAACAGGTGTCCGCGATGCGGGCGGCTCCTATTTCCTCCCTTGGTCGTGTGCGGGAGGTGCCACGTGAGGGCCATAGGGGATTTCGTGGAGCTGAGCAACACGGGGACTGTCCTGGACTACACGGTGGTCATCCAGCCCATTCAGGACCCCACCACAGGGAAGATGAGGGAGGAGAAGTACCCGCACGCCACCATTCTACTGGATGAGGGTGTGAGCTTCACCCATCGCCTTGCCGAGACCGACATGGCGAGGCTCAGGTCCGGGATGAGGGTCGAGGCGGTGTTCAGACCCAAGGAGGAGAGACAAGGACACATGACGGACATCATGTATTTCAGGAGCATCGAAGGGGGGCGAAGGGAGTAATTCGTCAGTGACGCGTTGCCAGGAGGGAGCTCTGTCCCGCGGTCCCACGTCTCGCGGGATGAGTGGTGGGGTACCCATCGAGGGTGTGGGGCAAGGGGAGAGCATTCCCCGCCTATCCCGCGGTACCGCGGGAACGGCTCACCACGGAACCACGGAATCGCAAAGACATGGGGCCCTCCCATGGCAGCATCATGAAACCGAGGGATCGCCGAGAAGAGGGGGCAGACCATGGATGAAGGCATGACAGGAGAACGCCCCTTGGTCTTCCAGACCAGGCTACTTATCCCTTACAGGAACTACGCTGGCGCCGTTGGAAGCCGGTTCTTGAGGGAGATCAGGGACCACAAGAGGATCATGGGGTTGAGGTGCCCTCAGTGCGAGAGGGTCTATGTGCCCCCGCGATCCACATGCTTTGCCTGCTTTGGGCAGCTCCATGAATGGGTCCAGGTCGGCACCACAGGCACACTGCTGAGCTTCACGGAGGTGCATTATGGGGAGAGATTTCACCCGGTCGCCCCTCCGTTCATGTACGGGATCGTGAAGCTCGACGGGGCGGACACAGGGCTACTTCATCTCCTGGGGGAGGTGGACCCAGGGGAGGTGGAGATCGGCATGCGCGTCGAAATGGTCGTGCGCAAACTGCGCACCGACGGCCC
>CAZOXN010000588.1:0-2446 GCA_964583655.1 uncultured Desulfarculaceae bacterium
ACCACCAAGGCAATTGGCGTAGGGATGTCCGCCTCCCAAGACACCATGCCTCCCTCCTGCCTCGCCCCTACCACCCAGTGCCCCGCGTCCTTCGCAACCCTGATCGCCCTCGGGAGGTTGGACACCCTGCAGAGCCTAACGTGTTCGAGGGCGCCACTGGCCGACTTGGCCACCACGGGGCTCAGAGGGGCACTCCGGCGTCTCTCCATCACAATGCCCTTGGCTCCAAAGGCCACAGACGACCTGATGATCGCCCCTAGATTGTGAGGGTCTTGGATCCCGTCCAGCATCAAGAGCGGGCCATCCCCCTCCATGAGGTCTGAGAGTTCGCTCCACGGGAACGGACTGACGCGGACCAGTACCCCCTGGTGAACCCCGCCTCGGCACATCCGGTCCAGCTCCCCAGGGGACACCTCCCTCATGGGGATCCTCCCGGCTGCGGACCTCAGGGCCTGGAGCCTCGCACCGCGGGGGTTGCGCACCATCCAGATCTCCTGAACCGTCCTGCGGCCGCTCGTGAGGACGTGGGTTACTGCGGTGATACCGTACACCCACTCAGCGGCATCGGTGGACATCGCCGACATCGACCAATCCTCATTGTCCGATCATGGCGTCAGGGTGAAGGCTCGCACGCTCTCCGATCCCCTGACAGGTGTGACAGATAGGGGCTCGAACCTGCAGGGCAAGAGACCGCGGCCATATGCACTGCATCGCCTCAAGTCGAAAGCTCGGCAAGGACCGCCATCGGGTCCTCAGCCTCCAGCAGACCCCTACCCATCACTAGGTAGTCCGCCCCGGCCTCCAGTGCCTCCTTGGCCCCCATTATCCTCTTCTGATCGTGTCTCTCCTCACGATCGGCCCGTATCCCCGGGGTGACCAGGATCACCCCTTCCCCCAGGGCCTTGCGCAAGGCAGTCACTTCCCTAGGGGAGGCCACCACACCGTGAGCCCCGGCCTCCACCGCCATCTCCGCCAGCCGCAGGACCGAGGACCGCACCCCGCCGCAAAGGCCCATGGCATCCAACTGTGGCTCGTCGAGGCTCGTCAGGATGGTCACCGCGAGGATCTTGGGAGGGGTCACCAGGCGGCGCTCCGCCTCCTCCTTCGCGGCCTCCAGGGCCGACCTGATCATGACGGCCCCCCCCAATGCGTGAACATCTAGGAAGGTGACACCGAGGCCCGTTGCGGCGCGGACAGCACCCCTCACGGTATTGGGGATATCGTGATACTTGAGGTCCAGGAATACCATACCCCCCCTTCCCTTCACCCCCTCCACAGCCGCTGGGCCCACGCTGGTGAAGAGCTGACTGCCGATCTTGAAAAGCTCCAGTCTCCCGCGAAACCGGTCGACCCACCGGCATGCCTCCCCCAGGGAGTCGGTATCCAGTGCCAGGATTATCCTTCGTGCGGCATCCAATGCCGAAACCTCTCCCTCACCCAAGCCTTTTTCCTTTCCACTCGGCAGCGCTCCGCCATGATCACGGACTCGAGCTCCCTGGCGGCCTCGGCCAGTTGGTCATTGAGGATGACGAATTCGAACCTCTCCCACTCTCTCAACTCCCCCCGAGCCCGGGCTAGGCGCCTCTCTATCTCCTCGGAAGTCTCCGTCCCCCTGGCCCGTAGGCGTCTCCTCAAGACCTCCACGGAAGGAGGCAAGACGAAGATGAAGTGCGCGGGCAGGTCACTGGCGCGAATCTGCTCGGCCCCCTGGACATCCACGTCGAGTATGACATCGAGACCCTCTTCCAGCCGCTCCATCAGCCAACCTCTCGAGGTCCCGTATCTGTGGTGGTAAACCCACGCCCACTCCAGGAACTCCCCACGATCCACCATCCCCTGAAAGGACTCCTCGTCCAAGAAGAAGTAATCCAGCCCGTGGACCTCACCCACGCGGGCCGGGCGGGTGGTGTGGGAGACGGAGTAGACCATCCCCTTCACACTCTGGCACACCAAACGGCACAAGGTGCTCTTGCCGGCCCCGGAAGGGGCCGACACCACGAAGAGCTCACCAGTGGCCTTCCCACCACGCATGCTAGGCCCCCCCATCGTGGCCGGATCTGCGCCTCTCCGCGGCCGCGAACCGCTGCGCGATGGTGTCAGCCATGAAGGCCGAGAGGATCACGTGGTTGCTGTCCGTCACTATGATGGACCGCGTCTTCTTGCCCTGTGTCGCATCGATGAGTCTGGATGAATCCCTGGCCTCCTCCCTGAGTCGTCTCATGGGCGAAGAGCCTGGGCTCAGTATGGCCACCACGCGGGCAGCCACCACCACGTGTCCGTATCCGATGTTTAGAAGGCGGTTGTCCACTCCTCACCTCCTGTCTAGCCCACATTGAAAGCGCGGAGGAAACCGAACCCTCCGGGAGATGCAGCCCCATATCCTTTGGCCTCACGCCTCGGGAATCACCCCTATGGGGCTCCCAGGCGTGGATAAAACCCCCCCCCC
>CAZOXN010000589.1:0-2444 GCA_964583655.1 uncultured Desulfarculaceae bacterium
TCGGATTTCAGACCCGAGGTTATCTGGGAGGAACTTTACCAATCATACCTGGATCTGTTGAAGGTGAGGGGGTTTGAGCCTCGTGCCCGAGAGGGAGTTGCCCAATGAAAAACACCTTCGGGCAGGTGAGGTGAAAGGTTGCCCCCTGTTATCTCACCTTCTTCCATTGGGCCTCCACGTTTTTCCCCGAGGTCTCGTGGTAATACCCCGGTTTTGTGCAGACCCATTCGTCCGGAGGGTCCAAAACCCGGTAGCGGTCTCCAAGGAGCCCATGGGTTAAAGGCGTGGGTGGGGACTCTCCGATGATCAGGCGCCCACCTACATACTGGTTCCCCTCCAGTCCGAAGGTGGAGGATATAAAGTTGGAGCTCTGAGCCATCTGGACCCCCACTTGGGCGAGGCGGTTGCGGTTGGGCTGGGGATAGCCTGTGATATGCATATAGCGCCGGCTTTGAACTATTACCCGCTCGAGGGTGAGGTCCAGGTGGGCGTTTCCCAACTCATCCCGGGATCCGCTCCACCAAAGAGGCAGGGCGGCCTCGATCAAGGTGTCTCTGACGATCCAGTTGCCTCCCCGGTACTTGGTGGCGATGCCTACATCCGTGGAACCGGATATATGCCCCCCGTTTACGGTCAGCACGTTTCCCAAGTCCACATCATCCCACCCCGTGAGGATGCCGTAACACTTGGAGGAATCCTTCTTTGTCCTCTCTTCACACATAAAGACACAGTGGTTGAAGGTGAGGGACTGGCCCTTCTTTTTTGTTTGGGACAGGTTCCACGCAACGAAAGGCGCGGCATGAAATTCTACCCCGTGCTTCAGGGGACCTCTCGATGAGGCACGAAACAGACAATTATTGAAGGTGACCGAGTGGGGGAATATGATGCGGTCTCCAGGGGCGGTCTCGAAACTGCAATCGGTGAAGGTCATGGTTGAGTCTTCAGCATACAGGAGGATGGGGGAGGCCGATACGATGTTCGTTCCGTTTACAAAGGATCCTTCCTTTACCCCAATGTCCAGATCCCCGTCAAGAAGACGGATGTCCCTCAAGCCGATTTCCACCTTGAGGCTGCCATCATACCCCTTGCTGTCCACCTCCACATCGATGCCCGTGGGGTCCGTCTTGCCCATGGTCACGAAACGCTCGATCTGGGCTATGGAGTGCCCCCCCGTCAAGACGAACCCCCCTCTGAAGACATCCTCAGCCACACAATCGCTCACTTCCACACGGGTGTTGGCGTGAGCGTGGATCCCGTCTGCGACCCCGTTTCTGAAGGTGCAGCCTTTGATGATGGCGTGCAGTCTGCCTGGACAATCCTTGCTAGCTGTAAGGAAAAGGAGTGAGGCTTGTTCTAGTTCGTAATTCTTGTAAGGGCCTTGGGTCTGGCTGTTGCCGTCAAAAGTGAGTCCTTCTATGACCAGCGGTTTGGAATCCGTGGCGCCGCAGTAAGGTCTCTTCTCTGTGGTGAAGGTTCGGGTCCATTTGGCTTTCTCCCTGCCGAGTCGCGCGGAAAGGTCGTCCGGCCTGCGGATGATTGCACCGCAGCCTTGCAGTGTGATGCCCTCTTGGAGGTTTACCGAGGTGACGAGGTAGGTGCCTTTGGGAAAAAACACGCGGCCTCCGCCGCTGGCATAAGCGAGATCGACCGCTTTCTGTATAGCTGCGGTGTCGTCTTTGCTCCCATCGCCTTTGGCCCCAAGATCCTGGATATTCAGGACAGCCTGGCCTGGGTTCAGGGAATGCCAGGTCCCGCAAGGGCCGGATGAAACCGTCTCCGAATCAGGGAAGACCACACCCATCGCTCCCATGAGGCACAAGAATAGGGAGAGGAGTCGGGTGGTTGTTTTTGCCTTTGAGTGCATTGCAGGCCGGGGATCCCCTCTCATGGGAGCCGTGACCTACGTTCATGGCCTTCCGAGCAACCCAGTCGAACTCGAGCCGCCGTCCTCTCAAGTCCGGGGCTTCACTGCAAAGGTTTCTCACAACGGTGCCAACCAGTCAAGGCATGGCCTCTCCACTGCAACCTGTGTGGAGCGTGCCAAATTGCAGGTCCCGGCTTTCTGATGAGGTTAGGTTGAAACAAGAGATCAACCCTCTTTGTCAGCTAATGCTTGACCTCGCAGTTGGGGTCGGCGGCCTTTTGTTGCTTTCACCTTTGATGTGTTCGGTAGCAATTGCCGTTTGGATCAGTCTCGGACCCCCTGTGTTCTTCCGACAGACCCGGGCGGGGCTCCACGGACGCCCGTTTCGGCTATGCAAGTTCCGCACCATGGCCGATCTCAGGGATCATGAGGGTCGCCTTCTGCCCGACGAAAAGCGGCTAACCAGGGTGGGGAGGTTCCTTCGTTCCACTTCTCTGGACGAGTTGCCAGAGCTTTTCAACGTGCTCAAAGGGGAGATGAGCATCGTGGGGCCTCGCCCCCTCCTGATGCAGTACCTTGC
>CAZOXN010000590.1:0-2441 GCA_964583655.1 uncultured Desulfarculaceae bacterium
GCCCATGGTGGGGCCTGAGACCTATGCCATGACCCTGCAAAACGGCATCGGAAATGGCGAGGTTATCGAGAATGAGCTCGGGATGGAGCGCGTCATCTATGGCATGAGCCTCCTGGGCGCATCGTCCATGGGGCCTGGCCGCGTGGAGGTCGCGGCACCGCCGAGTTCCTCGACCATGGTCTGGATAGGGGCCAAGAGGGAAGGCCCCATGCTCGGGAAGGTTGCGGAGGTCCTGACCCGGGCTGGGATCCGTACCGAGGTCTCGCAGGAAATCCACCGGGTCATATGGACCAAGATCCCTTTGGCCTGTGGCATGGGGACGGTCACCGCCCTGACCAGGATCCGCGTGGGTGACCTCCTGGCACAGGAGGAAGGGAGGGAACTGCTTCGTCTGGTCGCCATGGAATGCGTCGAGGTGGCCAACCGCAGGGGGATCGGGCTGGACATTGACGAGGTGATGGATCTCCTCTCTGCCACCGGGGCCTCCATCCCAGGGCACATAAGCTCCATGCTGGGGAGCGTCCTGGAGAGGAAAAGGACGGAGATAGAGGGACTCAACCAGGCCGTGGCCATGGAGGCCGAGCATCTGGGGATCTTCGCCCCGGTCAACAGAACCCTGGCCCTCCTGGTCAGGGTCATAGAGAAGACCTACGACCGCCAACTCGGGCCAGTCTGAGATCCAAAGGGCGATGGGCTCGGTCCAGGGGGAGGTATGCCCTAGAGGCCTCGCCCCGGACTAATCATTGATGGCTCAAGAGGCAGGAGGCTTTGACCATGCTCTCCAAGGAGCGCGTGTGGGAGATGTTCCAGAGGACCTATTTCGACTCCATCGACAGCGGCAGGATGGAGGAGGCCGCCTCCATCTTTCACGAGGAGGTGGAATGGATCCACACCCAGGTGTGGGAGCACGACGATTATCGGAGGTCGAAGGGGAGTGACAGGCTGCAAGGAAGGAAACAGGTGGAGGCACTCCTGAGGGAACGCAGGGAGTCCATGGGCAGGGCGGGGATCCGCCACCTGGTGAAGGATCTGGTCTTCGAGGGAGAAAGGGGGGCATTCATCGGGACGGTCCATGGACCAGGCCAGGAGTTGCCCCTGATCGCGTGGTTCGAGATCAAGGATGAAAAGGTCTCCCGTTACATAGTGACTCCCCTCTACATCCCCTAGCGCCCCTCCATCCCTCGGCCCCCGAAGCTCAATCCAGGGGGGCCAGGATGGCCTTTCCTTTGAACAATTTGGGGAGGAGCGCCTTCATCTCGTCGAGGCCGAAGTCGCTCGCCTCGATATACTCCTTGGCATCCTCGAAGATCTTGTCCACGTCGTCGTACATGAAGTACTTCTTCAGTTTCTCCTCGTGTCTTATCCCCATGGCCTCGCCCAGGACCATGATGCCGTGGACGATGTCGTACGGATATTCGCCCTGCCTCCCGATGAAGATGTAGTAACACCCCTGGCATCCTCCACAGACCATGGCCTCCGCACCCGTCTCCTTGGCCTCATTCAACCTCCGGTCGGCGAACCCCCTGGCCTTCTCGTAGCCCAGGAGATAATAACCCCCGCCACCGCAACAGATGGTCTCTTCCTTGACGTGCTTCATCTCCACGAGTTCGATGCCCGGGATCCTGCCCAGGAGTTGTCTTATGGAATCGGTGTCGCCTAGATACCTGGGGATGTTACACGATTCGTGCAGGGTGACCCTTCGATTCAAGGGGCGGAGGTGAGGCCTTATCCTGTCGAAGTCCTCCAACAAGAAACTGGTAATGAACTGGGTCCGGGGCATCTCCACTATCCTGGGAAAGACGTTGCGCATCTGGTACTCGCACGTCCCGCAGAAGTTCACCACCACCCGAGGATGGAATGCCGCGATAGCGCGATGGAGTTGCCTGATATATCTCTCGGAGCCGTCCATGTCCCCCATGAGCTGGTGCATGTTCCCGCAGCAGAACCCACCTCCCCCCAGGGCCACGAAATCGATCCCCATCTTGGTGAGGATGTCCATGGTGGTGAATATGAGGTTTGGCACGTTGTGCGGGGTACACCCGGTGAAGAGGACCACGTCTTTGTGCCCGGGGTCGCTGGGGACTTGGTGTGGGGAGAGCCACTGCTTCTCCGAGGGCTTCATCTGGAGGGCGCTGAACACGTAGAGATTCGCATACCTGTTCCCAGGGTCGAGCCTCTGGATGCCTGCCGGGATCGCCCTTCCAAGTCCCCTCAGGATCTCCCTCCCTATGGGCAGGATGATCCTCATGTCCGAGATCCCGGCGGGGCATCCATCCACGATGGGCCCGCACATGCCGCAGTAAAAACAAGTGTTGAATCTTTCCTCGGCCTCCCACGAGTACACGCCGTCCCTGAGCAGTGCCATGACCTTGTCCTTCAGGTGTGCAGGGTCCTGGTCCTTGAGCCTGGAGAAAGGGATGGCGCTGCACACCTCGTAACAG
>CAZOXN010000591.1:0-2437 GCA_964583655.1 uncultured Desulfarculaceae bacterium
GCCTCCCAGCAGGCCTTCGCCACGGTCATAGGGCCGTTGCTGGAGGTCCCGGTGCTCATAAGCCTGGTGAACGTGGCCCTCTGGTTCAGGAAGAGATACTTCCCCTATGCTGTGGAGACTCCCGTAGGGGTGTGTCATGTAAGCTGCAGGTAACAGGGTCTTGGCCAGGCCCAGGGCCCGAGGCCGAGGTGAAGCCGTGGAAGGGCCGCGATCCATCCATTGGCCCGTATGCACCTCCGAGGCTCAGCCGAACCCGTGCTGCGTGATCCTGGATTCCATCGGCGAGGGGGTCCTCACCATTGACCTACAGCGCCGCATCACCTCCATCTTCAACAAGGCAGCGGAGCGCATCACAGGTTTCACGGCCCGCGAGGCCCTGGGCCGCCACTGCTTCGATGTCCTGAGATGCAGCATCTGCCAGAGCGACTGCCCCCTCGAACGTGCCATCTCCAGCCGCCAGACCCTTTACGATGTCCCGTGCACCATCATGGACCGAAGGGGGAGGGAGATCAGGGTGAGCGTGACCCTGGCCCCCATTTTGGACCCCGATGGCAGGCCTGTAGGGGGTGTGGAGACCATCCGGGACCTCTCCACGGTGAACACCCTGAGGGAGGCCTTGGCCGGCAGGTTTCGCATGGGGGAGATGGTGAGCAAGAGCCCTCGCATGCAGGAGCTCTTCGACATCATCCCCGACATAGCGGAGAGCGACTCCACGGTGCTCATCCAGGGTCCTACAGGCTCTGGCAAGGAGGTGATGGCGGCTGCCATCCACGACCTGAGCCCCCGCAGGACTGGCCCGTTCCTCAAGGTCAACTGCGCTGCCATTCCGGACACCCTACTCGAGTCCGAGCTCTTCGGGTACGTCCGGGGGGCTTTCACCGATGCCAAGAGGGACAAGCCCGGTCGGTTCGCCCTGGCTCATGGCGGGACGCTGTTTCTCGACGAGGTGGCCGACACCTCCCCAGCCCTCCAGGTGAAGCTCCTGCGCGTCTTGGAGGAGAAGCAGTTCGTCCCACTCGGGGGGACGACCCCGGTGAGAGTGGATGTGCGGATCATCGCGGCCGCGAACCGGCCCCTGGAGGAATTGGTGGAGAAAGGGGCCTTCAGGGACGATCTCTACTACCGCTTGAACATCATCAAGATCCAGCTCCCTCCGTTGCGGGAGAGGAGGGAGGACATCCCCCTTCTGGTGGAACACTTCCTGGCCCGGATGAATGCCCTGAAGGGGAAGAACATATCGGGAGTCTCTCACGAGGTGATGGGCCTGCTCTTGAATCACTCCTTCCCTGGCAACATCCGGGAGCTGGAAAACCTCCTGGAGCATGCGTATGTCCTGTGCAGGGGTCGGGGCATCGAGGTCAAAGACCTCCCGGCGGAATTCCTGGAGAAGGTGCACGGGGGGGAGCCCAAGACGGATCTCGGCCCCTTGGAACTGTCAGAGGCCAGGGCCATAAGAGATGCCCTGAGGAGGCACGGGGGAAACCGTATTCTGACTGCCCGCGAGCTGGGCCTCAGCCGCACGACCTTGTGGCGCAAGATGAAGAGACTCCACATGGAGTGACCAGCCCTATCCGCCGCCCTCACCCCTCATGTTTCATATAAGAAACAAGTCTTCGTAACTGTTTCAGACAAGGCACCTCTTCCCTCGCCCAGAGCGCCAGCCATGCGGTTTGCTTACCCAAAAATCCGAGATTCTTTGGGATCCCTTCGCATGGCCGAGGATGGTACGCTGCTTGCTCATCCGTACGGCAAGGCTTGCGGCGCGGATCATGAAGATAGCGATTCCCTTGCTTCACGAGAGGGTGGCCCCTGACTTCTCCAAGGCTACGGGGCTCCTGGTGGTGGTCTCCCAAGCGGGCAACATATCCTGCCGCTGGAGGATGGGGGTCTCGGAGCTTTCCCCCCTCGAGAAGGCAAGGAAATTGGTCTCCCTGGGCATCGACCGGCTCGTGTGCGGGGGGATCGAGATCTCCACGAGGGCCTGGCTGGAGCGCCGGGGTGTTCAGGTCACTACCGACGTGGTGGGAGAGGCCGAAAAGGTCCTTTCGGACTTTGCAGCCTCAGCCACACAAGATCCAGAACCGAATGGGGCCTTTCGAGGCAATGAGGGCCGGCCCGGCGGCACTGACCGGAAAGGCGAGCCGGGGGAACTCGTGGGAGGCGAGGGATGGTTTCCAGGTAAAGGGGGGTCGGCATCATGAAGACTCTGGCCGAGCTCAGGGAAGTGGGCATGGAGCAAGCATTCCACCAGATCTGCCACCTCTTGGGGGGTGTATCGTTGGATCGGATGATTCAGCTCACCCACTTGGGAGAACACCTGACACACGACCCGGAGATCCGGCGGATAGTCAGAGGGGTGCGCGGCTACTTGGAGAACGAAAACCACTCGGCCCGGCGCCTCTTCGCACGGGTCATGGACTATCTCCCCAGGGAAAAC
>CAZOXN010000592.1:0-2429 GCA_964583655.1 uncultured Desulfarculaceae bacterium
GGGTCGAGCCTCCGGGCACGACTTGCCGCACTGGGTCCGGCAGCAGAACCCCCTATGACCACGATCTCCAGGGCTTTCTCCATATCGAGCCTCCTCTTTCGCCTCCGAGGCGCATCACGGCTGGAGCCCCAGGAATCGCCTCGGGTTCTCGATCAGGACCTTCTGCTTGGTCTCCTCCCTGAGCGGCAGTTCCTTGAACTCTTTGACCCCTCGCACTCGGGTGATCAAGGGGAAATCCGAACCGTAGAGGGCCTTGGAGGCCAGGGGGCCGTCCATGAACCTCAAGAGCATTTCGGGCAAGTGGCGCGGGGCCCACCCTGCTATGTTGAAATAGACGTTGGGGTTCCTCTGGACGACCGCGATGGTCTCCCCCACCCAGGGAAAACCGAAGTGGGAGATCACGATCCTGAGCCTGGGGAAGTCCACCGCCACGTCGTCTACGGACAAGGGCTGGCAGTACTTGATCCGTGTGCCCGTGTGGAACTGGGTCCCCATGTGAAAGAGGACCGGGATCTGCAGCTCCTGGGCCTTCTCGTAAAGGGGATACATGAGCTCCTGGTCGTTGGGATAGAGATCGACCAGATGCGGGAGGAGCTTCAATCCCCTGAGGCCCAGGTCCTGCACCGCCCGGTCCAACTCGTCCAGGGCGAGCTTTCCCTTGTGCGGGTCCACGCTGGCGAACCCGATGAAGCGGTCAGGATGCTCCCTGACCGCCTCGGCCACCAGGTCGTTGGGCACTTTGTACCTGTGCCTGGTCTCGGCGTCTTGGGCCACTATGACGGACCTCTCTACCCCTGCCGCATCCATGTCCTCCAGGGTGGTCTTCAGGGTTATCTTGCCGAGGTCTCCGAAGATCCTCCGGTAGCCCTCTGCCATCTCGGCCGGGAAACCCTCGATGGCCTCCTTGGTCCAGAGCTGCGCGTGCGTGTCTATGATCATTACTCGGCCCCCCTCTCGGTCACGAGACGGCTCAGCTCAGTCAGGCGCTCCAGGGCCTCCTTGGTGATCCTCTCCAGGAGCTCGGCCACGGTCACCTCCTCGGCGATCATCCCGGCCGCCTGCCCCATGAGCACAGCCCCCCTTTTTACGTCCCCATCGGCCACGGCCAGCTTCAGGGCCTCGAAGGTCCTGGCATCGATGGTCTCTTTCTTCTCTCCCCAGCGCTCCATGGCGCGGATCCTTCGAGTGAGTTCGTTCTTCAGGGCGCGGAACTCCAGCCCGGTGGAGCGGCCGATCACCGTCGTGGCCGTATCGCCCGCATCGAGCACGGCTTGCTTGTAACGTGGATGGACCGTGCATTCACGGGTGGCAAGGAGCCTGGTCCCCATCTGGATCCCATCGGCACCCAGGGCCAAGGCGGCTGCGAGCCCACGGCCGTCAGCTATCCCGCCGGCTGCAATCACCGGAAGACCGGTGGTATCTGCGACCTGGGGGACCAGCACCAAGGTGCTCAGCTCGTCCGGGCAGAGGTTTCCGCCTGCCTCGACGCCCATGGCGATCAATGCGTGGACACCTGATTCCTTTGCCCTTTTGGCCATCTCGCAATTGAAGACGACCTGAAGGACGATCTTGCCGGCCTCCATCAGACGAGGGACCCACGGCATGGGGTCTCCAGCGGAGAGGACCACGATGGGGACCTCCTCCTCCAGGACCACATCCATCGCCCCTCGGGCCGTCGGAAGGCGCAGCGGGATGTTGACCGCGAACGGACCCGAGGTCTTTTCCCGGAGGAGGCGGATCTCCTCCCTCAGCCTCTCGGGACCCCAGGTGGCAGCGGCCAGTGTGCCCAAAGCGCCCGCATTGCAGACCGCGGCGGCCATCTCAGACGCTGTGATCCAGGCCATGGCCCCTTGAATAATAGGATAGCGAATCCCGAGAAGCTCGGTAAGACGGGTACTCAAAAGGCCCTCATGCATGTCTCGCCCCCTGTGGAGGTCGGTCCGGGCGCAGTGTCCCCGCTGCGTAAACCGACTCGTGGATTATAACATCAAAAGCCGCCCGAGTAGGTCGATCCGGAGGGGTCTATGCGCCCGGCCCTTCGTGTGGGCCACCTGATGCCTCCACTGGGCCTCGGGGGATAGTGATCCGGAATGTGGAGCCTTGGCCTGGGGTCGATTCCACGGTCATCTTTCCCCCATGCTCCTGGACCAGCTTGTCCGTCACCATCAGACCTAGCCCCGTGCCCTTGGTCCCTTTGGTGGTGAAGAAACTGGTGAAGGCCTTGGCCCGCACCTCCTCGGACATGCCCACTCCGTCGTCGATGACCTCGAAGAGCAGGGAGTTGTCCTCCTCGAGTCGGGTGCGGACGATCACCCGGTGCTGCTCTTTGGCCTTATCTTCCACACAGGCATCGATGGCGTTGGATATGAGGTTCGCGAGGCAGGTATGAATGGCCTTGGGGTCAAGATAGGCCATGGGGAGATCGGCCG
>CAZOXN010000593.1:0-2423 GCA_964583655.1 uncultured Desulfarculaceae bacterium
GATCTCCTTGCCGTAGTACCTGGCGATCATCATGATGCAGGTGGTGCCGCATGTGCTCTGGTCCCTCTGCCTGACGAACGGGAAACTGAGGTGCTGGTAATAGAGGGAGGAGACCTTCCTGAGGAATCCAGGTTCCTTTCTAGGGGGCGGTCCCTCCCGAAGGGCCTCCTGCGGGAGCCTGGCCTCCTTCAGGGCGGCCAATTCCTGCTTGATGATCTCCGCGTAGGGTATGGGGGGCCTATCTAGGAGGTAGGACTTCATGCGATCTGTCATCACCTGCTGGAGCTTGGGCGATCTTCGGACCAGCTCCTGGAAGTCCTCCTTGGTCAGGGAGAAAAGGTGGCAGTCCGTCAGGCAGATCACATCCGCGTGACGCACGGTCTCCTCGATGAGGGCCTTCTCCCCGAAGAACTCACCTTCCCTCAGAAAGTTGATTATCTCCTGGTGGGTGCCTTCCCATCTCACGACCTTGAGCTTGCCCCGCTCCACCAGGTAGAACTTGTCCGGGGCCGCCCCCTGTCTGAAGACCACCTCCCCCTCCTTGAAGAATTCGGGCCTGAGGCGGAGCACCAACTCCTGTAGCTCCTTGGGGGGAATGGCAGAGAGGTCCGTGCAGCTCTTGAGGAAGGTGTGGATGGAGGTGTTCCTGAGGAACTTGTCGAACTGCTCCCTGAGCTGAGGCCTGGAAAACAGATACTGCTCGAAGGCCTGGCGGTCAAGGCACAGAAGGAGCCCGTCTTCCGCGGCCCTGGCAGTGGCACTCCTGGGATGCTCGGTGATGAGGGCCGCCTCCCCGAAGAAGTCGCCTGAGGTCCTGACCCCGAGGTTGATCTCCTTCTGTCCTTCCATCCTGAGGATCCTGACCTTGCCTGCGTAGACGACATAGAACCGGTCGCCAGGGGCCCCTTGCTCGAAGATGACCTCCCCGGCCTTTATGGGACGAAGCTCCACCAATCGGGCCAGGTCCCCGAGTTCTTCTTCTGAGTATATGGAGAATAGGGAGATCCTTCTGAAGAACCCCCTGAGGTCCTTTTCGTCCATCGCTGTCCAGCCCCTCGGCTTCGGCCTTGGTCACTCCGGAGCCTTGAGCAATCTCTCCATCTCCCTCCGGAAAAGGGACACCGTCCCGAGAAGGAGGAGGTGATCCACCTTGGTGTTTATGAGGTTGAGCTCCGCTGCAATGAGCGTGCGCTGATAGTCCAGTGTGTCCAGGACCGTGCTCTTGTCCCTGACGAGCTTCTCCATCTCGTTGGCGAGGTTCTCTCGGGACAGAGATACGATCCCATCATCCACCCGCCTTTTCTCCCGCATGGTCTCGATGTCTCGATAGAGATCATGAACGATCTGGTCGATCTCGCCTAATCGGTTCCGAATCAGGATCTGGATCTGTTGGATCCTGTACTCCAGCTCCCCGACCCTGCTCTTGGCGGCGGTGTTCCAGATGGGAAGAGAGAACGTGCCCCTGAGGAGCACTCGGTAGTTTTCGGCGGAGAGGTCGCTGACCGACTTGAACCACGTATCGAAGCTGTACCCGTCGAAGCCTGCCTCCACGGACAGGGTGAGATCGGGGCGTCTGTCGTCCATGGCCTTTTGCAGATCCTTCCCCGCAAGCCGCGCCTCGTTTCTGAGCCGTGTCAGTTCGAGGTCCAGGTGCGCCTTCCTGATCAGGGTGTCTACCAGGGGAGGCAAGGGCAGCCTAGGGGCCACATCGTCCGGGGAGTCGGTGGGCTGCACCTCGGTGAAGACACCGATCTTCGGCTCGTTGTATATGGAGAGCATGAGCTGGTGCTGTCTCTGGCTCTTGCGGTTCTCGGCCTCCAGGATCTCCCGGTCCGCGGCCAGGAGGGCCGCCTCCATCCTGTTCAAATCCGTTATGGGCAGCCTCCTCAGCTCCACCTTCTGTCTGACGATGTCGTGGATCTCCTGGGTGTTTTTTCGGATCGCCCTGATCAGTCGCAGTTCCTCCAGCGCTCTGAACAGGATGAAATAGTCCCGGAACACGTTGAAGAGCACCAGGGACTTGGTGTCCTCGAGGCGCTGTTCCTCCAGCTCCCGGACGATGCCGGCCTTGTCGATGTTGACGTTGGTGATGACGGCCCCGAAGCCCCTCAGGATGGGCTGCTCGTACTTGAGGAACAGGCTCGTCGTGTATTCATGGACCGTAAACCTGGGGATCTCGTAAGAGAGGCGCTCGGTCTCGGTCATGTAATTGAGGGAGGCCGTACCCCCCAGGGGGGTCTTGCGGGAAACCGAGACGAGGGAATCCGCCAGGTCCTCCCTCCTGAGGTTGTCCAGGGTCGGAGAACTCCATCCTGACCTCCGCGATCCGCCTGCCAAGTTGAGAAGAGGGTCGTAGATGGACCTCTCGAATTCGAGGCGTTTGTCGGCGATATCCACGCCCAGCCGCTGGTACAATATGGTCC
>CAZOXN010000594.1:0-2422 GCA_964583655.1 uncultured Desulfarculaceae bacterium
GGGCAGGAGCGCGTTACGGAGATCGAGTCGAATATCGACGGCCTGTTCGAGGCGGACCCCAAGGTGCACCGTGACGCCAAGCGAATCCCGTTGATCGAGGACGTGGACGACCGAGTCCTGGCTGCCGTGGAGGACACAACCAGCTCCATGGGCACCGGGGGAATGGGCTCCAAGCTCCAGGCAGCCAAGACCGCAGCGGTCTTCGGGGTCGCCACGGTAATCGCCAGCGGCAAGAGGCCACAGGTGCTCGAAGAGATCCTGGAAGGGGAGGAGGTGGGGACCCTGGTCCTCCCGAAGGAGGACAGGATCAACAGCTGGAAGCACTGGATCGCGTACTCCAAGACCCCTTCCGGGTCGCTGGTGGTGGACGAAGGGGCCCGGCGTGTCATCTTGGAAGGGGGGAAGAGCCTGCTGCCTTCCGGGATCAGGGAGGTCTTGGGCGATTTCGGTCCTGGGGACTCGGTGAGCTGTGTGGGCGAGGACCGTGCGGAGTTCGCTAGGGGATTGGTCAACTACAGCTCTGATGAGGTACGCAAGATCCAAGGGAAGAAGACCTCCGAGATCGAGGCGGTGTTGGGCTACAGGTACTACGACGAGATCATCCACAGAGACGATTTGGTCATCCTTCGGTGAGCTTGGCCGCACGGGACAGGGGAAAGGTCGAGGAAAGGGCAATGGATATAATGGAATTGGCGAGGAAGGCGAAGGAGGCATCGCGAATCCTGGCGCGGGTGCCAGCGGACCGCAAGGAACTAGCCCTTCGAGCCATGGCTGATCGGTTGGAGAGCGCGGCCGGACGGATCCTGGAGGCCAATGCAGTGGACCTCAGAGGGGGAAGCGAAAAGGGCCTTTCCCCAGCCATGCTCGATCGGCTGACCCTCAAGGATCGTACCATCAGCGAGATGGCCCAAGGGATTCGGGAGGTGGCCTCCCTTCCGGATCCTGTCGGGGAGATCGTGCGGATGTGGAGACGACCCAACGGCTTGCTGGTGGGCCGGATGAGGATACCCCTCGGGGTGGTGGGGATCATCTACGAGGCGAGGCCCAACGTGACAGCGGACGCCTCGGCGCTTTGTCTGAAATCCGGCAACGCGGTGATACTCAGGGGGGGCTCTGAGGCCTTTCATTCCAACTCCGCCATCGTTGAACTCTTGAAAGAGAGCTTGATCGACAGCGGTCTTCCACCTGAAGCAATTACCATGCTCCCTACCACTGACAGGGCCGCTGTCAGGGAGATGCTCCGGATGGAGGAGTATATAGACGTGATAATACCCAGAGGCGGAGAGGATCTTATCAGGACCGTGGTGGCGGAGTCGCGCATACCGGTCATCAAGCATTACAAAGGGGTCTGCCACGTCTTCGTGGATGCCTCGGCCGACCTGGATATGGCCGAGAGGATTTGCCTCAACGCCAAGGTGCAGAGACCCGGGGTCTGCAATGCCATGGAGACGTTGCTCGTGCATCGGGAGGTGGCGCAGGAGTTTCTGCCCAGGATGGTCCAGAGGTTCCGAGAGCAAGGGGTCGAGGTCCGCGGCTGTGCCGAGACCGCCAGGATTGTGCCTTCCGTGACACAGGCCCAGGAGGAGGATTGGTCCACCGAGTACCTGGATCTGATCCTTTCGGTACGCGTCGTGAACGATCTGGACGAGGCAGTTGAGCACATAGCCCGGTTCGGATCGGACCATACCTAGTCCATAGTGACTCGGGACTACGCCAATGCGCAGAGATTCCTTCAAGAGGTCAACTCGTCGGTGGTGCTCGTCAACGCATCAACGCGGTTCAGCGATGGATACCAGTTGGGGCTCGGGGCCGAGATCGGCATCAGCACGACCAAGCTTCACGCGTACGGGCCCATGGGTGTGGAGGAGCTCACTACAACCAAATTCGTGATCTACGGTGACGGACAGATTCGGCAGTAGGACGCGCGTCGGGATCTTCGGCGGGACCTTTGACCCGATTCACCTGGGGCATCTTCGTGCGGCCGAGGAGATGAGGGAATCCTTTGGGCTCGACGTGGTCCTTTTCATACCTTCAGCCACACCACCCCACAGAGAGATCCATACGGTGAGCCCTGCGGAACATCGGTTGGAGATGGTCCGGAGGGCCGTGGAGGGAACACCTGCCTTCAAGCCTTCAGACCTGGAGTGTCGCCGGAGAGGGGCCTCATATTCGGTGGAGACCCTTCGCCTCCTGAGACAGGAGGAAGGGGGGCGCGCGGATTTCTACTTCCTTTTGGGCCAGGATGCCTTCGCGGAGATCGACACTTGGCGCTCCTACGAGGAACTCTTTGAACTGAGTCACTGGGTGGTATTGGAGCGGCCAGGGGCCACTGCTTGGGGCAGTGGGGCCATCCCAGGCCCTGTGAGAAGCTCTTTCCACTACGAGAGATCCCTGGGGGGGTATGTGCACACCAGTGGCCATG